>JADFQA010000017.1 GCA_022562055.1 Acidobacteriota bacterium
CTCGCAGGGTTTCCGGTGGCACGCCCGGAGGGACTTGAACCCCCAACCTCCTGATCCGTAGTCAAAAGGTTTATCCGGGTCGGTGTTCCGCCCGGTTGGTATCTCAGGTCATGTGGCTTCGGTTATGAAGGACCGCATGTCGCTGGCGAGTTTCTCCAGTGACGGGAGGTGCACATACATCATGTGGCCTGCTTCATAGTATTCCATCGTCACGTTGTCGCGAATCTCGGGGTCGAGATCCATGTGGTTGAATGTGTACTCGGTGGCAAAGTACGGTGTTGCCAAGTCGTAGTACCCGTTGGTGACCAGCACCTTCATGTGACGGTTGCGTGACATAGTGTCTCTCAGTGTTTCTGAGACGTCGACGTAGGCGTTCTGGAACGCCTCATAGTTCCAGGGATGCACCCGATCCGACAGAATCTCGTAAGGAAGGTCGCTCTCGTAACCCAGGTCGGCGGGTAGGTAGTGGTTGAGCGCCGAACTGTATGCACTCGAAACAGCGTCGATGGAAGGGTCGTTCTCCATCGTGTCACCGTCCGTGAACCGGTCGATGCCGGTGTACCGGCTGTCGATCCGCCCGACCGTTCGGTTGCGGTCCCGCAACACTTCCCGGCAGTAGCGGAGGATCTCGATTCTCATGTTGTAGCGATCGAGATACTCCCGGCTGAGACCGGTGACACGTTCGAGCTCGTCGAGGATCGCAGCCTCGTCCTCGGTATCGATGCTGGTCCCCGCGAACAGTCCAAGCTGGTACGCAGAGGCGGCGAACTTCTCGACTACATCGAGCAATTCCCTCAGACTGAGCGCTTGCTCGGCGTCGCCAAGGGCACCGTGATAATGCGACGTGGCCGCGTACGTCGGCAGGAAGAGCGCATAGGGCAGGTCGTTGCCGCGCTGAAAGGTCCATGTCTTGCGGTCAAAACCGGCGGTCTGAAAGTTCAAGATGGCCGAAATCAGCAGCAACCCGTTGAAAGCCACCCCGTACCTGTTGAAGAGATGACCCGCCAAACCGACCGCACGGGTGGTCCCGTACGACTCGCCGGCGATAAATTTCGGTGAGTTCCACCGCATGTTGCGTGTGAGATAGAGTCGGATGAATTGGCCGACCGACTCGATGTCCTTCGTGAAGTGGTGGAAGTCTTTTGCTTTCTTTTCTGGGATCGCACGCGAATATCCGGTGGAGATCGGGTCGATAAACACGAGGTCAGCAACATCGAGAATCGAATGTTCGTTTGCAACAAGCTTTGACGGTGGCGGTAGCGTCCAGCCTTCGTCGGACATCAACACACGTCTCGGGCCGAGCGCACCGAGATGGAGCCACACCGAGGCCGACCCCGGGCCACCGTTAAACGAGAACACGATCGGGCGCGCGCTCACATCCTGAACGTCATCCCTGGTATACGAGACGTAGAAAAACGACGCTCGCTTCTTGCCTTCTTCTTCGGCGAGGATCATCCGTCCGGCGGTTGCCGTGTAGTTGATAGTTTCGCCACGGATCTCTACCGAATGCTGGGTGGCTACGGACTCGTCTTCGTGATGCGGCGGTGAATCGTCCTTGGAGGAGGTTTTGTTACCGTCGTCGGCTTGTCTTTGCTGGCTTTGTCTTCGTGCGCCATCACATCTCCCGCGGCTCGTTACACGGTCGCCAGACTGGAAGACTGAGCACCTCCGAAGTCCGACACACTGGCCCTGCTCGGCTGCCAAAGCAGGGGGAGAGGGAATCCTAGGCAGCGGTCATGAGATAGCGGTAGGCCACGACGAAGTGGAAACTCGACGCAACGATTGTGAGGATGTGGAACACTTCGTGGTACGAGAAGACCCGTGGCCACAACCGAGGTCGCTCGGTGACGAGGAACACCATCCCGACCGTGTACACCGCCCCGCCGATGCCGAGTAGCACAACTGGGAACATGCCCAGGCTTTGCGCGAGCGGATAAATCACCAGCACCGCCAGCCAACCAAGGGTCGCCTTGAGCGCGATTGAGAGCGCCATACCGGGAGTTTTCGTCAACATTTGATGGACGATGCCAACGATCGCAATCGTCCACCCGGCGACCAGAGCGATGATACGGACCTTCCCTTCGAGGCCGACCAGCGCGACCGGGGTGAATGTTCCGATGATGAGCACGAAGATCATCGAATGGTCAAGTCGACGCATCCTCTTCTTCCATACTTCACCCCACGGGATCGCGTGATACAACGCGCTCGTGAGGTAAAGCGCTACCAGGGCAATGCCAAACACGAGTCCACCAGCGAGTGTCACGCCAGAGTTCGCCCGTATCACGAGGAGGGGAAGCCCAACGGTCGCCGCCAAGAGGGCGGCACCGCCATGGAGAAACCCGCGTACCGGGTTTTGCATTCGGCCGAGTGATATTCGAGGTGTTTCCATCTGCATAGTGTACCGATGTAGGTGTGTAATGAGCCGTTGCTGATTGGTCTCGATCAACCAGTCGACGACTGCCACAAGGGATTGAGGAGTTACAAGAACCGGCAGTGCAAAAAGCAGCTGCCGGTTCTTGGGGGCTGGTGCCTTCGACGTCCAGGGGGGACGAGACGCCTCAGATGCACCAAATCTGTTATTACAAAGTCTACATAGTGCAAACCGAAAAGGGAACAGATTATTTCAAAACTTCCTCACCTCCGGTTGGCGGATCCGCGTCTCGTTATGCCGGACCTGACCGCTCGGGCGTCGTGATCCCACGCCCTCCCGCAAGCCGAGTGGTTGCGTGGTCGGCCTTTTTGTAGCTGCTGGAGGCTACTTCAGCAGGCTCTTGCCCGCCGAGCGAAGCTCCACGCATGCCTGCACAACTCGGTCAGCCATCCCGATTTCAGCCTTTTTCAGATACGACCGCGGGTCGTAAAACTTCTTGGTGCCGACGCCGCCGTCGATCTTGAGAACGCCGGCGTAGTTCGAGAAGAAGTGATCCGCAATCGGTCGCGAGAACGCGTACTGGTTGTCGGTGTCGACATTCATTTTGATGACGCCGTAGTCGATGGCTGCATGGATGTCTGCAATGTCTGAACCCGACCCGCCATGGAACACATAATCAAAGTGGGCATCGTTACCGAACTCGGCCCTGATTGCATCCTGACCTTCTTGTAAGACCTCTGGACGCAGTTTGACGTTGCCTGGTTTGTATACGCCGTGGACATTGCCAAATGTCGCGGCGAGCAGGTAACGGCCGTTTTCTCCGAGACCGAGCTTGTTTACGGTCTCGATCAGATCTTCGTTGGTTGTGTACAGCTTGTCGCGGGGCACGCCTTCAGCGCTCACGCCATCTTCTTCGCCACCCACGACGCCGACTTCAAGCTCGAGGATTATGTCCAGCTCTTGCATTTCGCCGAGCAGCTCGTGGGAGATATCGAGGTTAGGCGTCAACTCTATTGCGGAGCCGTCGAACATGTGACTCTGGAAGAGGGGACTTTCGCCGTTTGCTTTTCGATCACGACTGACCTGAAGCAATGGTCGGATGAAGGTGTCGACCTTATCCGCTTGGCAGTGATCGGTGTGGAACGCGACCAACACGTCATAGCGCTCGGCAAGGAGGTGGCCCATTTCGGCAAGCGCCTGGGCCCCGAGCGCCATGTCCTGCACGGCAGATCCTGATGCAAACGATCCTCCTCCATGGCTGATCTGGATGATGCCGTCCGACTCCGCTTCGGCGAAACCCCGTAGGGCGGCGTTCAACGACTCCGAGGATGAAATATTGATGGCCGCATAGGCGTACTTGCCAGCTCGAGCTGTGTCGAGCATTGCGCCGTATTGGTCCGGGCTTGCGACCGGCATGGTTTCTCCTTGTGAATTGTCATCAGTACACCCAAACCGTACCCAAGCAACGCTTGGCAACACAATTGCACGGCATCGGGCATACTGACCTCATGGCCCAGTACTCGTATCGTCCGGTGTTGCTCTCTGACGTTGAGGAACTCGCGGCTGTGCAAACGATCTCAGACGGTCACGACGGCAGGACTTGGGCGACAACGCCCCGGCAATTCGAAGAGATGCTGCTCAAATCATACGTCGACCTGCAACGGGACACCATCGCCGCCGTTGATGGATCTGAGATGATTGTGGGGTTTGGTTTTGCAACATACGATCACGGGGATGGAGCTGACCCCTTCGTTCAGCTCAGCGGGTCTACACACCCCGCCCATCGCGGGAAGGGTTTAGGGACTCACATGGTCTGCCATCTCGAGGAAGTAGCTGAAACTCATCTGCGAACCAACGGGGTCTTGGAGGCCGGTGGCGTTCGCACCTTCATCTTCGAAGGCGACGCGGTTCGCGACTCGCTGCTGTCGGACCGTGGATTCACCCTTGCGCGAATCTGGAGCGAAATGTCGCTCACACTCCCGGCCTACGTGAACCCGCGGGTGTTGCCGAGTGTCACGATTGTGGGTTGGAACGATGTGGACATCGACGTGCTGTACAAGGTCGAACAGGCCGCATTCCGCGGTCAGTACGCGGTCACACAGTTGTCGTTCGATGCCTGGCTTGAGTATTACGACTATCCGGGTTTTCGTCCCGACCTCTCCTTCGTGGCGGTCGACGATGAAGGAGAGGTTCTGGGGTTGTCCTGGAACTATGTCGATGTTGCCGACTTCGAGGTGAGTGGTCGCAAGGAAGGGTGGATCGGGCAGCTAGCCGTTGCCAAGGAAGCGCGAGGCCGCGGTATTGCGTCATGTCTGTGCGAGCACTCCTTCTCGGCGTTTCGTCGCGACGGTCTGGACTTCGCCATGCTCGCAGTCGACACTGACGACTCGACTGGTGCTTTACGCCTCTACGAGGGACTCGGTTTCGAGCGCATCCACGCCTCCATTGCATTCGAGAAGACCTTCTGGTCCGGTTCATGACACGCCGTGCAGTTCGGATTGCAAACTGTTCCGGGTTCTGGGGCGACAGGGCCACGGCGGCCCGAGAGATGGTTGATGGCGGTCCGATCGACGTACTCACCGGCGACTACCTTGCAGAACTCACCCTCGGAATCCTTGCTCAGCGGGTTAGCGGCGGCGGCAAGGGCTGGGTTCCGACCGGGGTAGCCCACATCGGCGGCGTGCTCACCGACTGTCTGGACCGAGGCATCAAAATCGTGATGAACACCGGCGGACTCGACCCGCTTGGCGCGGCGGCCGCTGTGAAGTCCACAGCCGACGCGGCAGGACTCACCGTCAGTATCGCTGCGATAACCGGCGATGATATGACCGCTGAAGTGGCGCAGTCACCCGAAGAGTTCTTCCACATGGATGAAAAGTGGTCGATCGCCGACCGACGGCTAACCGTCCTTGCTGCAAACGCCTACCTGGGTGCCTGGGGTATTACACGGGCTCTCAGCGAGGGTGCCGATGTCGTCATCACCGGCCGGGTGACCGATGCCTCCTTGGTCATCGGTGCAGCCGCCTGGTGGCACGGTTGGGCACCCGATGCCTGGGACGAACTGGCGGGAGCGCTGGTGGCCGGGCATCTCATCGAATGTGGGACACAGGTGACGGGTGGCAACTTCGCGTTCTTCCAAACCGTTGGGCCGCTCGACCACCTCGGTTTTCCGATAGCGGAGGTGGCTGCCGATGGGTCGGCGACAATCACGAAACATCCGGGAACCGAGGGGAGAGTCACCGGCGACACCGTGCGTGCCCAACTCCTATATGAAATCGGGTCGCCGGGGTACTTAAACCCCGATGTCGTTGCCGCACTCGACACTGTCGAGATAACCGATCACGGAGACGACCGGGTCGAGGTTTCCGAGACGGTCGGAAGCGCCCCGCCCGTAACGACCAAGGCTGCCTGCGTGACTCTTGCAGGGTTCCGCAACCAGGTGACTTTCCTCATCGCAGGTCTCGATGCCGACGCCAAAGCCGAGGCGGCTCTCTCTGCGCTGTGGGCCGGACTCGGTGGACGCGAACAGTTTGGTGATGTTGAGGTGCGATGGTCGCAAACCGCGCCCGTCGACCCGCCATCGCACGATGCCGCCATCAACCGGCTGACCGTACGTGTCACCGATCGTGACAGGGACAAGGTCGACAAGGGCTTTTCGCGTATCGCCGTCGAGTTGGCATTGGCCAACTACCCGGGTCTTGCATTGGCCGCGCCGCCCGGCGGGGCCACTCCCCATGTTGTGTACGTGCCATGCCTCGTCCCCCAGCGCACCCAAACCGTCCACGTGGGCGGCCGGACGATTGACATCGATCCAGCGCCGACGGCTGGTCACGATTTTGTGCCACAGCCCGCTCTTGAGCAAGCGGCCGAAACGGATGTTGCGGGTCGTAATCTGGTGAGTGTGGCGATCGGGAGGGTTGTTGGTGCTCGATCTGGAGACAAAGGCGGCGATGCCAATGTTGGCGTGTGGGTTGCTTCTGAGGCTGCGTACTCCTGGTTGTTTCGGTTTCTTACGGTTGAGAAATTTGCCGAGATGTTCCCGGACCTTGCACAGTTCCCGATTCAACGGTATGAGTTTGCCAATATTGGGGCTCTTAACTTCGTCATACGCGGGTATCTCGGCGATGGCGCACTTGCGTCAACCGCCGTGGACCCACAAGCGAAAAGTCTTGGTGAGTACCTGCGTGCCCGCATCGTCGAGTTACCAGAGGCGCTGCTCGCCATCTAGATGTGACAACCGCCTTACGTTGGCATCGATCTGTGCGGGTAGCTTCATGATCTAGTGCGCGGACGCACCCCGAACCATGAGCAGGTAGGTAGCATTCGGGTGGGCGCCCTGCGCGACGTTGTCGACAGAAAGTGTGTGGGAACCAGTGAGTGTTCGTGAGAGAGTCAAGTCGGTCCTGTACCGGGTGTATGAGCGACGTCTGCTCAACCAGCTCGACCGCTCAGCTCTGCCGCACCACATCGGGGTGATCCATGACGGACACCGTCGGTACGCCAAACAAGCTGGCCTGCCCGACTACGCCGCCAGTTACCAAGTTGGCATGGACAAGGTTCGTGAGTTCTTTGGGTGGGTAGAGGAGCTTGAGATACCCGCCGTAACCTGCTGGCTGCTGTCTCAAGAAAACTTGCAGCGACCGGCTGAAGAGTTGGAGCCGTACTACGACGTGCTGATCGATCTGTTTGCAAGCCTCCCCGGGGCGCTCCATGGCGCGACCTCCGTGAAGTTTGTGGGCAGTCTCGATCTTCTTCCCGAACGTCTGGTGTCCGCAGCGAAGGATCTCGAGTCCGAGTGCCCCACCGGCCACCGCCGGATCACGATTGCCCTGGGTTACGGGGGCCGTCAAGAAATCGTCGATGCAACCAAGGATCTCATCCGGTCTCTTGCCGATCAAGGTCTGGACGGACACAGCATTGCGGACCGGGTTGACGCCGATCAGCTTGCCAAACACATGTACATTTCTGACGTCCCCGACCCGGATCTCGTGATACGCACCAGCGGTGAGTCTCGGCTGTCAGGCTTTTTGCTGTGGCAGGCGGCGTACGCGGAGTTTTCGTTCGTCGACGTGTACTGGCCGGCATTCCGCCGCGTTGACTTTCTTCGCTCGATGCGAGACTTCACCGGCCGGTCGAGGCGTTTCGGAAAGTAGCGTCACCGGGTCCGCAGGTGTCGCGGCAAGTGTTCCACATCGTTAAAGGTACGGAGAGAAAACACGTGCCCGCCAGCAAGCGGAATGGCTCGAACTCGGGCCATTGAGCAGTGCCCGAGGACGAATCGTTCCCACTCCCACGGTGTCGGTTCGAGACCGAGCAGCCAACCGAGCGCCACCGCGTTGGTGCCACCGTGAGCAACGATCACGATTCTTTTCGCTTGCGAATCCACATGCCAAAGGTGCGGACGACCGCGTGAATCCTGTGTGATGCCCCGCTGGTTTAGTACATCAAGCATTGCGGTGGTAATTCGGTGATGGAAGTCGCCGAAGCTTTCGCCGCCATCAAGCCCGTCCCACCATTGGTCAGGGTCCCTATCCCGCGCCTCGCTAAAGATCTGCATGACCTTTTCCTCCGGCACACCGTCCCAGTCGGGCCTCTTGATCTCGGTGAGGTCATGAACGGTGATCGGCGTCACCTGGGTTGCTTCCGCCAGCGGGGTCGCGGTCTGTTGTGCCCGCAGGGCGGGTGACACGAGAATCTCCAACATGGGTGAGTCCTCGCTGGCGAGGCGCTGGGCAGCGAGCCGTGCTTGCTCGGTACCGCGTTCGGTGAGATTGGGATTCGCCTGGCTGATCCCCCCAACGGACCACGCGGGTTCGCCGTGCCGCAAGAACACGATCTCCACAGCTAGCCCTCGAGGTCAGCGAACGTGTCTTGCATGTTCGTGGCGCTGGCGAGCGCGAGGGATGCAGCGACCGCAACCTGCTCCGCTGGAACATCCCACATATCAGCGTTCAAGAAAATCGTCTGACTTACCACGTCCGCGTTGGATACCCTGCCCGGCGGGCGTACGTCGTCTCTGAGTTGCACCGCAACGCTGGGGCGCACACGACTCCCAGCGCCTGGAACACCGCGGTAGCCGACCGTAAGAATATCCTCCCACGGGATAAACACCAGGTCACCAGGTGCGATATTCATCTCAAGACCGTCGTCTGTGATCGCGAACTGGGTGGAACGTCGCACCAAACTGCCGACGCCGGCAAAGACCATCGCTGCCCCACCGACTCCGAGCACGCCTCCCCACATCAGGTCCGTACGCCTCTGTGTCTGGCCACGCGTCGTAAGGACGCCAGCGTCGTTGGTCTCGGGAAGCTCGGTGTACTTGCGCAGAATCGCCACCTCGTAGGCCGTTGCTAGTAGCAGCGCCCCGACGAGAACGAGCAGAACCAGCACATCCTTTCGGCGGCGAACAAGCACGTGTGTCATGCGACGATCCTAGCGCTGCTGGTAGTAATGGTCGTCAAGGGTAAGGTCGCGAAAAACGTCCTTACGTTTCTGGAAAACCCTTAAGGATCTACAAATATGGTCGATAACACCTTCAGACAGGATGCCTTCCTACCTCCCGTCTAAGCCCGAACCGATGGTCGCCTTTATGGCGGCCTTCGGTTCTATCTGGGGTCAGTTTCGGGACCTCGGAATGGCTCCTCGTGCGTGTTTGAGCGGTCGAAGTGTGCTCTATCCACATTTTTCATCCACCTCAATTCACAGTGCGCTGTTGCAGTCGTTTGCGATGAGAACAGCCTCAAGAGTTCGATTGTCGTCCGTCGGCGCCTGGTTTGGTGGT
Source organism: Acidobacteriota bacterium (assembly GCA_022562055.1). Taxonomy (NCBI): domain Bacteria; kingdom Pseudomonadati; phylum Acidobacteriota; species Acidobacteriota bacterium. The sequence continues at coordinate 9,153 of JADFQA010000017.1, forward strand.
GCGTTACGGTATGTCCATGCTGATTGGCGCCCACACTCCCGCACAAGATCCGCTTGCCGAAGCTCGCGTTCGCGGTGCTGACGTGATTCAACTGTTCCTGTCCGCGCCGCAGTCGTACAAGAAGCCGGTTCCTCGTGATGACGCCGATGAGTTGCGTGCGTCACCGTTGCCGATTTTCGTTCATGCACCGTACGTCATCAATGTCGCGTCGCCAAACAACCGGATCCGCATACCCGCTCGTAAGACGCTGGCCAACGCCTGTGCGGCTGCGGAGAGCATTGGTGCGAGCGGTGTCGTTGTGCACGGTGGTCACGTCGGTGATGGTGAGGACATCGCCGTCGGGTTCGAGCGCTGGAGAAAGGCGATCGATTCGTTCACGACGACCGTGCCGATCCTCATCGAGAACACTGCCGGCGGTGACCATGCCGTCGTCCGATCCATTGCAAACTATGCACCCCTGTTTGCAGAGCTTGGCGACCGCAACGTCGGCGTCTGCCTTGACACCTGTCACGCCTGGGCGGCGGGCGAGGACTTGGCAACCATTGCTCGGACGATCCACGAGACTGGCAGCCGCATTGGCTTGGTGCACTGCAACGACTCGAAGGACCCCCTGGACTCGCGTCGCGATCGTCACGCCAACCTCGGCGCCGGGATGATTCCGCATCAGCTGCTTCTGCAATGTCTCAGGGACGCAGGCGCTCCTGTTGTGCTTGAGACACCCGGCGGCGCTAACGAACACACCGCAGACCTCGCCTGGTTGCGGGATCGCCTTGACGGCTAGCGCGGCGCTTTGACCCACCAAGATCGGGTTGCCACTGGTCAGGTCGCGCCATGTGTCGTTCGATTTGTCCGGACATCCAAAGCTGAACCTGACGTCGATCCCGATCGCGAGTCAGAAAGCGTCGCTGTCGTACTGCATTGCACCGATCGGATTACCGCTGGAGTCCTCGAAGAAAATTAGATGACCGACTCCAGCAATGGTGAACCGGTCCACGAGGATTTTCCCTCCGGCCGCCTCGACCGGGTTCAGAATGGCGATGCATAAAGTCGTCGGTCGTTGCATAACGGCGGCCAAGTGACTACCTTCGCGGGAGCTATGTGGGGACGAGAGCCACAGACAACGGACGGCTCCTTCGTGGGGGAGGGGCCGTCCGTTGTTGTCGTTCTGATGTGCCTAGGACGCCCGCAGCTTCCTGGCCAGGGCCTTGCCTTCCTTGGTCAGTGTGTATAGCCGTTTGGGCTGGGCACCGTGCTCTGGTGTGGTCCATTTGCTCGACATGAGGTCACGGTCTTCGAGCCTCACCAGGCAGCGGTACAGCGTGGTGTACGCCATGGGTCGCGATTCGGTCTTTTCCTTCAGCCCTCGGCTAATTCGATAGCCATGGAAGCTGCCTTCCCCCTCGTCGAGAAGGCCCAGTGCCAGCACAAGGACCGTCTCTTCATTCTTTACGAGCGAGTCGTTGGTTTTTCTTCGCATGCCACTGATTGTACCCGCGTGCGAACACGTTTCGCTTGTGCAGACTGCGCAACTCATTAGCACTCCGCCTGCCGAGCCATTGTCCACCGGTGTTGCTCCGTCACGACGAGATGAATCCTCCTTCGAGTCCCGCCGGAACTGCGTTGTGCTTCGGGCAACAAGTCTTAACCAAGGTACGCAGTGGTTGCTGCGGCGGTTGGGTCGTTGCCATCAATGAATTCTGTAAGGTTTTGTTTGGCGACGACATCGCGGTATTGGACCGGTGGGGATTTCATGAAGTACGACGACGGTGCCAGTAGTGGGCCGCCGATACCGCGATCGATCGCGATCTTGATACAACGGACTGCGTCGATCACAACACCAGCGCTGTTTGGCGAGTCCCAGACTTCAAGCTTGAGCTCGGCGGACAGGGGCACATCCCCAAAAGATCTGCCCTCAAGCCGGATGTATGCCCACTTGCGGTCCGTGAGCCACGGGATGTGGTCGGACGGGCCGATATGGACGTCGTCATCGGCAATGCCGTTGTCGAGCTGCGACGTCACCGCCTGAGTCTTGGAGATCTTCTTTGACTCGAGACGTTCGCGTTCCAACATGTTTTTGAAGTCCATGTTGCCGCCCACGTTGAGCTGATAGGTCCGTTCGACAACAACGCCGCGGTCTTCGAAGAGACGGGCAAGGTTACGGTGGATGATTGTTGCGCCGACCTGGGACTTGATGTCATCGCCGATGATCGGCACACCGGCGTCTGCGAATTTCTGTGCCCACTCAGGGTCGGACGCAATGAAGGCCGGGATGCAGTTGACAAAGCCGATTCCCTCATCGATTGCTGCTTGTGCGTAGAACCGCGTCGCTTGCTCTGAGCCGACGGGTAGGTAGGACACCAGGACATTTGCACCCGAATCTCTCAGCACCTGCGCGACGTCGATTGGTTCGCCTGCTGACTCTTCGATTGAAGTCTTGTAGTACTTGCCGAGCCCATCGAGAGTTGGCCCGCGATGGACGATGCATCCGGTGTTGGGGATGTCGGAGAACCGAACGGTGTTGTTTTCACCCGCCCACACTGCCTTGGCCATGTCCTCACCGACTTTTGACGCGTCGACGTCGAACCCGGCAACGAATTCGATGTCGCTGATGTGATAGTCGCCGAGAGTCACGTGCATGAGGCCGGGGATGTCAGTCCCGTTCGGCGCGTCCTTGTAATATTCGACACCCTGCATGAGGGAGTTGGCGCAGTTGCCAAGCCCTACGATTGCTACTTTTACTTTGTTCATAACGCCCCTCCTGGGGATAGTTCTGTGGCTGTTAGGCGGGCCTGCTCGCCTCGTTCGGCGGCAATCAGATGATCGAGCCACGCAATGTCCGCCTCGGTTGTCCTGACCCCACGCTCTATCAGTGCACGGGTATAACGGTCGAGTTTGCCACGGCCGTGGTTAGCTGCCCGACGCATCAGTCTTTTGGTCCGCGTGAGCTTCTCGACAAGTTCGTTTCTTCTGCGCAGCAGCGACCTTGTTCGATGTGCGGCGTCCAGATAGCGGAAGAACGCGAGTCGAAGGTGGAAATGGCGTTCCTCCTCCGGCGCGTCTGAGTGCTCCATCAGCAGAGACATGAAGTGCTTCTGGCCTTCGGTGGTGAGGGTGTACATCTTCTTACGCCCTTCACGATCGGATGCGATGAGTGCGCGACGGTCAAGCCTTTTCAGCCCCGGGTACAGCGAGCCGAAGGAGACGCGCCAAAACCCAAGTTCAGCGAGCCGTCGTTTGATTTCGTACCCGTGGAGACTGGTATCGCAAAGCAGTCCGAGGACCGCAAATTCGAGCATATTCCGCTCCGTATTCGACAACGATACGGCACTATATCGAACCGATATATCAAAGGCAATATGACAGCGAGATGTGCGGTCTCCAAGGGCGGCAGATGATCGGCAACAAAAAGTCGAATTTGTGCGACATCATGACTTGCATGACCGCGACGCTTGGCGAGAGCCCAGCGGACTGCTCTCCCACGCACAAGGCTCGTCGGGCGGCGCGACAGCGCCTTTCGGGCTATCCCCTTTCGACGATCGTGACGCGGCCGTCTGCATCGACCGTGACCAGGACCGCCAAACCTTCGCTGCCACAGGGCAGGCTGAGCACTCCTCGGGCGATGCCGACCGATACTCCGCTACCGGCGACTCTTGTCACCGAGTACGCCGCAGTTGTTGGATGAATGGCGGGAAACAGAACGCTTACCGAGGCGTCGGGTGACTCGTCCTCGTTGCAGAGTCCGTCGACGCAGACCCTGAGCCAACTACCAGGTTGTGCCTGCGCCACCGCGTCGACGCGGTCCGACACCTCACTCGAAGTTTCTTCGCACGCGGATGCGTCAGCGCAGGAACTTAGGAGAATGGCCAGGGCGGCGATGATGGGCAGCGCTAGTGCTCTCATTCTCAAAATAGGTCCCTTTACGTTGCCCGGTCCCGATGTTCAATAACTCCCGTCGAGTTTGCGGTGGTCCCAAGTAGCGATTTTCACGGGTTCGACCACAACGGCCGTATTCTTTGACGAAAAGCGGCCAAACGCCGACTCGAGTTCTTCTCTGGTCAGTTCTTGGGGTGCCCCGCCGATCATCGCGTACTTTGCCGCGAGGGTCCCGTAAATCTTGAGGATGTAGGCTGGGTCGGTCACGAGTTTCGCAGTTCCACGGATCATGAGACCTCTTAGTTCGTCGTAGTTTTCTCCAACTTCGATGAGGACACTCAGCTTTGGGTCTCGTTGAAGGTTGACGATCTTCTGCGACTTCGTAAAGGACCGGAAGACGATTTTTCCGCTGTCTATCACGTACCACATGGGTGCGATATGGGGGTACCCGTCGGCGCCTATGGACGACACCAGCAACGTGTGGCCTTCTGCGAGAAATTCGTCCATTTCGGATTGCGACATAGTGATGTTTTTGCGCGCCATGGCGGCAATGTAGCGCATCGCTCGCACGTAGCGGGCCATCGTCGGATGACCCGGGAGGCGGACATAGAAGTACTACTCTGCAAGTCTTCAAGGCTTATCCGTCAATGCCGACGTTTAGATTACATGGCAGATACAGCATGTGAGGTCATAGGATGAGCCAGATTCGCGCTGGCGATCCGTCACGCTGGTTGGTCGCCCTGTCAACCGTCGTGTTGCTTTCGAGCGCTGCGGCGTTGGCGATCGTGATGGTTCGATACGCCTCTTCCACCTCTGCTTTTGGCCTCGAGGTCGACCGCCAACTCCTCATTACCGATCTCGAAGCTGCCGTTCTTGTGGAAGCCGACATCGCGGTCGAACTTGTCAGTGGGATGGTCGCTGACGGCAGTCTTGAGGACGCTGGACCGGGTGGGACTACCGGATTTGCCGCTGACGGCATGGACGATATGGGCATGGACGATATGGGCAGCCATCTGAGCCCGGCCGCCTTGTCGGATATGACCGCGTCCGAGCTGGCAGCCGCCATGTCTCTCTCACACCATGGTGGTGGCACAGACGCGGCTAATGATTTTGCTGCCATTGTGCAACGACTCCGCGGGATTACTCCAGACCAGGGGCTGAAAAGACTCGATGAGGTCGTATCCCTGCAGCAGACATTCCTGACGTCGATCGCTCAGCTCGATGCGCAATCGCACCAAGCATCGATCTCCATGGCGTTCTATCACTCCGATACCCAAGTCGCTGAGGTCGCTCTTCGCGGAGACGTGCAGGCGCTTTACCGGGAGGCGCTGCTGGGTCTCGAACAGGCGGTTGCAGACACCCGCGTTGCTGAAGGGCTTCTCCGTGTCGTGACCCCAGTCGTTTTGATTGCTGGGATCATCGCTGTGTTGGCGCTTGTCAGAACGCAAGCTACTCGGCGACGGGTCGTAACGCTCGAGCGCCTTGTAGCGGAGAAGGGCGAGTTCATTGCATCTGTCGGTCATCGGCTAAAGACACCACTGACTTCGATCATCGGCTTTGTCGACATGCTCCGCGACCCTAATGGAGCTTTCGATCAGCGTGAGCGTGACGAGTTTCTGGCCACGATTGCACATCAGTCGCGACTAATTGGTGGAACGGTCGACGATATGGAGGTTGCAGCGAGAAACCAGAACGGCGGGTTGGTAGTCGTGAGCGAGCGTGTGGATCTTCTCGCCGAGACCCAGAAAGCCCTCCAAACGTTGTCCGAGGCGCGTGCGGACATGGAGATCATCGGCCCTGCGCTTCCAGCCGTACGCGGAGACTCGGCTCGAGTTCGTCAGATCTTGCGCAACTTGCTGACAAACGCCGAACGCCACGGCACGGGCGAAATTCGGGTGGAGACAGGGATCGAGCTCGGAGAGGGATGCATACGCGTGAGCAGCAGTGGGCCGCCGATTTCCGAAGTCGACGAGGCTCGGATCTTCGCGTTCTGCGAGCGAGGTTACGACACCCCGGGCCTTGTAGCTGAGTTGGGGATCGGCCTTGCCGTGTCCTGCGAGCTCGCCCGACGGATGGGTGGCGATGTCACCTATTTACGCAAGGACGGACTCAATGTGTTCCAGCTTTCTCTGCCCTGCGATCCGCTTAAGCCGGGCGAGTCGCGCATTTTTGCCTTCGGCGCCGAACAACCCTCGATCGGTACCCACCGAGAGGGCGCCGTCGGTACCGTTCACTAACATGTCTGCATGGATGAGCGGTCGGTGGGCACGTGGGTTGTAAGCGGAGGGCGCTCGTCTGACCGAGGTTCGCCGCTCAATAGCCCGGTGGTTTTGGCATCGAACTTTCGAGCCGGTGGGCTGCGCACCTATTCTCGCGAGCACGGCACCGCCACGATTTCGGCGCTGGAAGAACTCGTAGGTCAACTTGAGGGTGGGCACGCCGTGGCGTTTTCGTCGGGCATGGGGGCCTGTGCGGCTGTGATCAATCTTCTGCCTGTCGGTGCGAATGTGTTGTTGCCGACCGACTGCTACCACGGCGTCTCTGCTCTCATTGACCAAGGCGTCGAGCAGCGGAGATGGTCAGCAACCCGCATCGATGGTGCGGACACACCAGAGTGGATCGAAGCCGCTGCAAATGCGGACCTCATCTGGTTGGAATCGCCGTCGAACCCGCTGCTCGCCGTATCAGAGATACCGTCCATCGCCGCAGCGGACCGCAAGCCGGGCGCGTTGGTCGTTGTTGATAACACTTTTGCAACGCCGCTCAATCAGCGTCCGCTTGACGTCGGAGCGGACATTGTGATGCATTCGGCCACAAAGTTTCTCGGTGGCCATTCGGATTTACTCTCTGGAGTGCTCGTGACGAAGGACCAGGATCTTGAGGAGTCGCTGCGCAGGCAGCGCACGATCGGCGGCGCAACACCGGGGGCGCTCGAGTCGTATCTGGTGACGAGGGGGATTCGGACATTGGTGGTGCGGATGCGTCGTGCTGAGCAGAACGCCGTTGTCCTGGCTGGTCGACTTTACGATCACCCCGAAGTAGTCAAGGTGCGCTATCCCGGTTTGCCGAGCCACGAATCGTACGAGATCGCTCAGCGCGTTCTTGATGGGCCCGGTGCAATGATGTCCTTCGACGTTTCTGGAGACGGTTCGCGGGCGACAAGGCTCTGCGATGCTCTGGAAATCATCCAACACGCAACGAGCCTTGGAGGTGTCGAGTCGACGATGGAGCGTAGGGCGCCGATTTCGGGGCAGGGGCATCTTCCCCCGACCTTGATCCGTTTCAGCGTTGGGATCGAGGACGTCGATGACTTGTGGCGGGACATTGTGCAGGCGCTTGAGGTGTCAAGGAGCCGCTGAAGATGTCACGGGGGGCGGTAGTCTTAATCGTATGACTTCACCAGTCGCATACGCAGAATCCTTGGTCAAAAAGTTTGGCGATTTCACCGCCGTTGACGGTATCGACTTCGAAGTCGCACCCGGCGAGGTGTTCGGATTCTTGGGCCCCAACGGTGCCGGCAAGAGTTCCACAATGAGGATGATCGGTGCGGTATCTCCTGTGACGGACGGCAAGCTACGTGTGTTCGACCTTGACCCGAGGACCGACGGTCCCGAAATTCGTGGTCGTATTGGTGTCGTCCCGCAAGAGAACTTGCTCGACATGGATCTCACGGTCTCAGAGAATCTGCTCATCTACGGCCGCTATTTCGACCTACCGCGCTCGCTGATCAAAGAGCGCATCGTGGAGCTGCTCGACTTCGCCCAACTCACCGACAAGAAGGATGCCAATGTCGATGCGATTTCTGGTGGCATGCAACGCAGGTTGACGATTGCAAGATCGCTCATCAACGAGCCGAGGCTTGTCTTGCTCGATGAGCCGACGACTGGTCTCGATCCGCAGGCTCGGCACATCCTGTGGGATCGGCTTTACCGGCTCAAACAGCAGGGCGTGACCCTGATAATCACGACCCACTACATGGATGAAGCCGAGCAACTCTGCGATCGGCTTGTTGTCATGGACGAAGGAAAGATTGTTGCGGAGGGTTCTCCGCGGGAGCTGATCCGCAAATACGCGACGCGTGACGTTGTCGAGCTGCGTTTCCCGGTCGGTGTCCAGGAGACCGTTGTTGCATCGTTGGAGCCCATGGCCGACCGACTTGAGATCTTGCCAGACCGCGTCCTCATGTATACGACCGACGGCGATTCCACGATGCGTGCGGTGAACGCGGCGGGCTTGGAACCAGAGACAGTGGTTGAGCGGCGTTCGAGCCTTGAGGACGTGTTCCTCAGGCTCACGGGACGGAGCCTGACCGACTGATGGCGACCCCAGGTGCGTTCCGCGCCCTCGAACACAACATCATCTCGTACAGACGTGTCTGGAAGGGGAGCCTGTTCTCGAACTTCGTCAACCCCATCCTGTTCCTGACGGCGATGGGGTTAGGACTCGGGTCCCTTGTCGACTCGGGCGAGCGCGTCGGGACGCTTGGAGCGACGTCCTATCTAGCGTTTCTCGCCCCGGGTCTGCTGGCTGCGACCGCCATGCAGACAGCGGCCTTCGAGTCGTCCTATCCGGTGATGGCGGGGATGAAATGGCGCAAGACCTATCACGCCGCCCTTTCCACCCCGATGCGGCCCTTCGACCTTGTCGGCGGGCAACTGGTTTTCGTCACGTTTCGACTTGTGGTGACGTGTGTGGTGTTTGCGATTGCTATCAGCCTTTTTGGAGCGGCGGATTTTGGCAGGGCGATGTTGGCGACTATCCCTGCGGTTCTCACGGGACTGGCGTTTGCCGCACCGATTACCGCGTTTGCGGGCAATCTCGAGCGGGACCAGGCGCTGGCCTCGCTATTCAGGTTTGGCATCGTTCCGATGTTTCTTTTTTCGGGGACCTTCTTCCCGGTCGATCAGATTCCCGATTGGCTAGAGCCACTCGTGTACGTGATCCCGCTGTGGCACGGCGTCGAGCTCACTCGCGCCGTCGCCCTGGGGACCAGCACGACCCTGTATCCGGCGGTGCATGTCGCTGCGCTGATCGGCGTGACGGCTGCGGGGTTCTTTCTTGCTGTGAAGGCGTTCGAGAAGAGGCTCATCAAATGACCTCTGGGACTCCCGTCGCCCGCATAGTCCCGGCGTCCGGGTTTGCGGGCAGGCGTGCGCGACATCTCGTGGAGCGCAATTTCATGGTGTACCGCCGAGCATGGATGGTTGTCTTCAGCGGATTTTTCGAGCCTATTTTCTACCTGTTCTCGGTGGGGATCGGCATCGGCCAGCTCGTCGGTGACGTAACCGGTCCCGGAGGTCAGCCGATCTCGTATGCAGCGTTTGTGGCGCCAGCACTGCTGGCCTCCTCAGCGATGAACGGTGCGATCTACGAGTCGACGATGAACATCTTTTTCAAGATGAAATTCTCCAAGATCTATGACGCGATCCTGGCGACACCGGTAAGTCCCTTGGACATAGCCGTCGGCGAGATTTCGTGGTCCCTGCTGCGAGGAGCCCTGTACGCCGTTGCGTTCTTGACAGTTGTCATCGTCATGGGGCTGATGCAATCCGTATGGGGCCTATTGGCAATACCGGCGGCGTTGCTTATCGGGTTTGCGTTTGGAGCCGTCGGGATGGCCGCGACGACCTATATGAGAACGTGGCAAGATTTTGACCTCATACAGCTTGTCACCTTGCCGCTGTTTTTGTTCTCGGCGACGTTTTACCCCCTCGACGTCTACCCCCGCACCATGCAGATCATCACGCAGTTTTCGCCTCTCTACCACGGCACAGTGCTGATTCGCAGTCTGATGCTTGGAGATGTGAGCGTCGGTCTTCTTGGGCATGTGCTGTTCCTCGTGGTCATGGGTCTAGTCGGCACTGTCGTTGCGGGCCGCAGGCTGGGGACTCTGCTCCTCAAGTAGTTCGAGCCGCCGTCCGTGGACGGCAGTGTGTGATGAGAACGCGACGGCTTGTGGCAGCGGCAACTGCTTGCGCGACTGGTCCTCGGACCAGCATTGTTTGGTGAGGTGTTTAGTGTCTGTACTTGCATCGCTCCGTAGCGACACACCGTCGTCACCTTTCACCTCAGGAGCCACCGATGTCCTACTCGAAACGCCGTCGCAGTTTCTTTGCCTTGACCGTGGTACTTGTCCTCATCGCCGCTGCATGTTCCAGTTCCACCAGCGAGAGCGACATCCGCGACTTCACCGAAATCCAGACGTCCGATTTCGAGTTCACCATTGACGCTAGCGGCGTCGTCAAAATGAACACGACCACGAGCGCCGAGGCGGCGTGTTCGATTGCGTGGGGTGAATCGGGCGAACTCGGGTTTTTGAATACCGACCTCGACATGCAGGGCGGTGGCCACAACAACCACGAAGTGATCCTCGTCGGAGCAGAACCAGGCAAGACATATTCGTTCAGAGTGCAAGGCGCCACTCCCGATGGGTCGCTGTTCCAGAGTCCGATATCGACATTCACGGTGCCCGAGCTACCCGAGAGTGGTGACAGCATGGGTGCTGACGATGCGACGGAAGATGGCGATGCCATGGCCGATGACAATGCGATGGCAGTGCATGGCGCAAACCTTGCCGAGGGCGCCGAGGTTCTCAGTGTCAGTTCAGAGTTTTCGGTTGCGTGGGCTGGTAGCAACGCGGTCGATGGTGACATGTCGACGGAGTGGGCGACCGCAGGCAGCGGTGACGACGCCTTTATTGAGATTGACCTTGGATCATCACAGCAGGTCGTCGGTGTCGAGTTCATCACCCGAACGATGAGCGACGGCACTGCAACTACCACGGAGTACACCGTGACGGTTGATGGTGGCGAGACCTACGGACCGTTTTCGGCAGGCGACCCGGGAGACGCCCGTTTTGCCGAAGCGATGTTCGAGGGCCAGGTACTCAGGTTCGAGGTTGTTGCATCGACTGGTGGAAACACCGGCGCTATCGAGGTGCGTGCCTTTGCCCCACCTGCTGGTTAGATGGACACCAAAACAGAAAGATGGTGCCGTGCTGCGATTGGGATGGTGTGAACCTATGCTGACACCGTGGGTCCGTGGATCGGAACACCCCGCGAACCGCTAGCTAGAGAGGTGTGACTGTGACAACCACGAAGAACCGATACGGAGTCTTTGTCGATGTTGAGGGATCGCTGGCGGACGTTCGTCCGCGCGTCGAGAGCCTTCTTGCGGGAGAGGGTTTCGGGATACTCAGCGTGATCGATATTCAGGCGACATTCAAGGCGAAGCTCGACAAGGATGTGCCACCCCAAGTAATACTTGGTGCATGCAACCCACCGTTGGCATATCGGGCGTTGACAAGCGAGGTTGATGTCGCTCTGCTGCTTCCATGCAACGTGACCTTGCGCGAATCGGGCGAAGGTCAGACGCGAGTGGGTTTTCTCGACATCGAAGCAATGGTCTCGATGGTCGACAACCCCGTCATGGACGAAATCGCCGCCGACGTCTCAGCACGGTTCGAACGTATCCAGCAAGCCCTTAGCTGAGACTGTGGCGTCCGCCCGGGCGCCAGACAGCATGAACCCGGCTGCACGGATGGACGCCAAAGCGGTGATTGTCGCGGGGCTTAGTAGTCGAGAACTACGGCGAGTGTGCCACGTGTGAACGACGACGTCTGCTCGAAACTCCCGCCGATACTTGTCACGATTTCACTGACGAGGTCGAAATCAGAGTCGGGAGCTACTTGAGCGATCAGCTGTAGGTCGGCGAAGAAGAACATGCCGTCCGAACCGAGCAGCTTGCGCACGTCGGCGAATGCCTTGCTGATCTTGTCGACCGAGGCACCTGGTGAAAGGGAGTCGATGAGTGCTCTGCTCGTCCCGGCCACGAGAGCATCGTCTTTGACTCCGAAGGTCACACCAGCCGCTCCGAACCCGAACGTCAGGAGTCCATCATCTTTGGCGAAACCAAACCCAAAGTCGTCAGCCGACGTCAACGATTCGAGCAGAGTGTCCACGGGTCCGGTGTCACCAAGCCCAATGCTGAGAGCGCCCGCGAGTTCGATATCCACGACGGCACTCAGAAGGCTGGGCTCATCTGCCACGATCAGTTGAAAAGGTCCGCTAATGGATCGGATCAGGTCAGCAGCGCTAACACCCGCTAGGAGTTCGGCCGAGGGATCGAATCCGAAGCTACCCAGACCGCTTGACAGGCCTCCTTGTTCAAGCTGGTCAAGGATCTCCTCCCCATTCAAGATGAACGACAGATAGGCCAGCGTACCGTCTGGCAGTTCCGATAGCTGCGGCAGATAACCGTCGAACCCGGGGACAGATGCTCCACCGCTTGCAACAATGTCAAATGTGAGGCCTGCGTCGCTCAGTGTCGCGGCGAACGCAACCTCCCCTACGTCGTCGATGTTGGCGAGGTCGCCAATGGTGTCAAGGAGCGAAGGATCGATACCCGCCGGTAGCTGATCGATACCTTGCGATCGAAGTGCGTCTCCGAGCGTTTCCAGAGAGAGCGCCACCACCGCCCCAGCGTCAACGTAGGCCGTGAGGAAACGGTTGTCGGGAAGCTCGTTGACAGCGTCAGTGTACGCATCGAGGTCTACAATGGAGTCTCCGTCGAGGGCTGCGAGGGCCGCGTCAATCATTGCACGCGTTGGCGAGATGAGCACCAGGTCGTCCGTGAGCAGGATGATGCCGCTGTCGTCCGCCCATTCCACTCCGTCTGCAACTGTTGTCGCAGTCAGCCCTTCTTTCGCCGCAGCAGCGTCAAAGAAGGCCTTGGCTTCGCCATGGTTACGCACTGCAATCACCGTGATCACCTCGACCGTGTCACCGTCGCGCCCGGGAAACACCGCCAATGCGCTTGAGCGTCCGAGCCACGGGAGCAGGTCTTCCCTGATTGAGATCCCAGAATCATCGTCGACTTTGTCGAGAAGTTCGTTCCAGCTCTTTGGGGAGTCGGCATCATTGGGAAACTGCGCCGCCAGTCTGTTGAACAGGCGCTCAAAACGACCACCGTCGACAACCTCGGTGAGGTTGATCGAGAGAACGATCGGCGCATCAGCCGGAATCGCCTCGAGCGCGGCATCGTCAACTCCCTTTGCTCTCGCTGATGTCCACGAAGCTGCTGCAAGAACTAACAACACGACTGCAATCCCGATACCGACGAACAACGCCCTCTTACTATTGCTTCCGCCGCCGTTGTCGTCGACGGATCCGGCCGTGGTCGTCGCTGAACCCCCCTCCGCGTTGGTGGATGTCGAGGGGGCGTCAGCTGCACCCGGGGACTTCTCTGCGTGCTCGGGAGCTGCTTCAGGTCCGTCCGTCTGGGTGGCGGCGTCTTTGGAAGATTCAAGTGGTTCGCCCCAACCGGGGTCGGCAGAATCCGGGATATCCGCGGGTTCTTTGGGTGTGTTGTGTTCGCTCATACTTCCCCAAATATCGGCATATTCTTGGTGCCTCTACAGCGAAGCGTAGGCCCAAGTATTGATTATCCCCTACACCGGTCGATAGTCAAGATTGCGCATTGCGTTGGCTCAACCGATAAGTCGCGCGATAATGAGCGGGTGTGCGATTCGCACGGGCGACCTTGATGGCGGCCGATGTCCTGACACGCATGAGAACACGTCGATTTGAGGACGAGGCAATCCCCCAACCCGTAGCGGTGGGGAGAAAGGCAAGAAAATGTCCGCTGGTTCTACAGCCCCACAGGGCACACCCGCTAAGAGCACACGCCCAAAGATGACGGCACCGAAGATCCGGGCGCTCAAGGGCATCCGGAAAATCAAGATGGTTACCGCATATGACCATCCATCGGCACGGGTCGCGGACCGCGCCGGTGCAGACATCATCCTCGTGGGTGATTCGGTTGCCAACGTCGTCCTCGGACACTCTGACACGCTGTCGGTTTCTGTTGACGACATGGTGGGGCATACCGCCGCCGTCACCTCGGCGAAACCAATAGCTTTGGTCGTGGGTGATATGCCGTGGCTGAGCTACCACTCCTCGCGCGCGGAAACCGTTCACAACGCGGGCCGGTTCATCCGCGGCGGCAAAGCAGAAGCGGTAAAGCTCGAAGGTGGGCGAAAACGTATCGATATGATCGAAGCGGTGCGCGATGCAGAGATCCCTGTGATGGGCCATCTGGGTCTCACCCCGCAATCGGTGCACACCATGGGAGGGTACCGCGTACAAGGCAAACAGGCGGGAGTCGCATACGACCTGATATCTGACGCAAAGGCGCTCGAAGAGGCCGGTGTGTTCGCGATCGTGCTTGAGGCCGTTCCAGATATCCTTGCCAACATGATCACCAAGGAGGTCGCTATTCCCACGATAGGTATCGGCGCAGGCCCAGGGTGCGATGGCCAGGTGCTCGTCTATCACGACCTACTCGGTTACGGCGAGGGCCATTTGGCCAAGTTCGTACGCCAATACGCAAACCTGTCCGACATTGCAGTCCGCGCCATGGAGGCGTGGTTTGCGGATATTGATAGCGGCGCGTTCCCGTCTGAAGATGAGACCTATCACATGCCCGCGGAATCGGCAGAAATGCTGGCCGCGCTCGGCCAATCCGGGTCCTCGAACCTGATGGCTGACGAGGCAATGGAACACTGAACACATCCGTGCCGCGAACTCTCGCGCTGATCGTGGCTAGTTCACTGGTTGCAGCGGCCTGCGCCTCGGGAGCGGACTCCGCGCCGGCATCAGATGGTCCCGGCGGTCCTCAACAAATCGATACCCAGGCCCCAAACCAAACATCTGCCGTACCCGGGCCGGAGTTCGTCAAGGTGGATCCGTTATTTGATCGGGCGACCATCGTTGTAGGTGGGGAGAGCCTCAACGTTGCGATCGCAGACACCGCTGGCAAACGTTCTCAGGGACTTATGTTCGTAACCGATTTGGGCGATATCGATGGAATGTTGTTCGTGTTTCAAGGCGGCGAGGTTCGGAGTTTTTGGATGAGTAACACCCCACTCGCTCTCGACATCGTTTTCTTTGACAATTTCGGGAACCCAGTCGGAGAACATTTGATGTTGCCGTGTTCCGACACGGCCGATGACTGTCCCAGTTACCTGTCGGATGGGTCTGCGACGTACGCCCTCGAGACTGCGGCTGGAGTGTTCGATTTCGGTGCGTCAGTTCTGGACGTCGCGACCGTTCCCTAACCTCGAGCGCAAGAACTCAGCCTGAGACGAGCCCGCCGTGCCAGACAGCATCGTTAGTTCCAGCTAATTCTTTGGGTTTGGACGGGTGCTGTGCCGCGCAACGGTTGCCAACTGGTGAGTGGTCGAGACCGCCGGTTCTCCCAGGGCTGGCCCGTGTTGGGCTGGGTGCCGCTGGGTTAATACCAAACCCGCTAGGACGATGACTGCCAGCGAAGCACACCAAGCTGCTGGGGTTATCGAACGCCGCCCTATCGCTGACCCTTGCACTGTTTGAGGGCCAGAAGATTCGGACTCCGGGGGGCGGGAATCTTGGGTTGCCCGTTGACAATCGTGAGCTCGATACCGCTCAACGTGGTCGTGTGGACGGTGTCGTCATCGCGTAAAGCACGGTACTGGACAACGGAGGCGAGGAAGCAATCGCCGTCTGCCAGCACGATGGGGTAGTCGATGTAGTAAAAGGTCGGATCCTTGGCGAGGACCATGTCGACTTCAAAGGGGATTGACGCGAGTTCGTTGTTCTGTCGATCGGAGATGGTGAGCGTACCGGTACCGTCAACCATGACGTTGCCGTCGTTGTCGACTGCAACCTCGAAGATCGCTCGTCCTGCTGACTATCTCCCTAAACGGATATCGGTCAGGGTGAGGTCGGTGACGATTTCGTCCCCCCCGCAATGACAACCGCTACCCCGACTCGTTGTACCACGTCGACCGCGAACTGCGGCTGGCCGTTTTCGGCCATTGTTTCTGGATTGCTGTCAGTCGCTACTCGCGCAACGAGGATTCCGGCAACGTGGTCGCCTGACCGAGCATCCTGTGGAACTGCGATGGTGAACCGGACGATCTGGGTTGCGCCGGGCTCAAGTAAGACCTCGTCCACGTCGAGCGTCACCCAGTCGGCTACACCGCCAGTGCTTCCGTCCGGGGTCCCGAACGATGTCCCACCATTGACCGCGGTAATCGCGTTGGCAACAAACACCCGTAGACGAACTTGCGACTCGCCTTCGTTGATCACGAGCGCGGTATCGACGAGGGTGTCGCCTGGTTCAAGACGATGGGTGAAATAGCTAAATGACGTAGCGTCGCCTTCTGATGCTTGGGCGGGGCGGATTCCAAATCCACCTCCGGGCTGGCTGCCGGCTTCCGTCGGCTCTTGGGCATGCGCAATCCCTGTGGTCCCATCGACAACGGAGAGAAATACAAGCAACATTGCAAAGACCCACGGCGTAGCAATTCGGACCGTTCTGGGTATCGCAGTCATGGGCCGACCGCTACGTCGACCGTCAACGTAGCCGAGTAGGTACCCGTGCACGTTTCGGCCAGGATTCGTGAGTTCAAGGCCGGGGGTGAGGTCGTACACGCCATTTCCGTCTCCCGTTGCTGCAGATGCGATCTTGAGGGGTGTGCCACCCAGGGACACAAACGCGGTCTGGGTGGACACCGGTCCGTTCGTGTCGCCCGACACAACAACAATGTCCGCATCCAACAGCCGGGAGGCTACATTCGAGACTGCAATGGTTCTTGATCCGGTGACGAACTCTGTCGATGCCACGGTGAGATTCCAGCCCCCGGTTTCGCCGTTGGCGTTGACCCGCCATGCGCTGGTGGACCCGGAAACCAATTGGGATGTGCCGTCCAGAGTCACGGAGGAGAAGGTTACGGCCGCAGTGGTCACGACGAGTGCCCGCGCTTGGACAACGTGTGCGAGCATTGCAAGCAAGAGTATTGCTGTATATACGCCTGCTCGACTAAGAGATTTTCTCCCGGAGATCGGAAGGGCTCCAGATGGCCTCCCGGAGATCGGAAGGGTTCCAGATGGCACCGCTCGGTACGGCTGGTAACCCAGCCGCCGCGTCCCTTCATCCGCATGTTGCACATCCTCCACGACCGGCTCCGTGTGTTGGTGTCGTAACCGTCGTTCGGGCCTGTTTCGGGCCGCTGTGAATTCGATCGGTCCGAACCATTCTCGGGAACGGTCGGCTAATTCAATAGGTTAGGACCCAGTGCCCGCCGTGACCGTGATTGTCGCTGTGTAGGTTCCGCTACCGACGTATGTCTCTGCGGCAACGTCAAGCTCGAAGTCGGGCGCCATCGTGTAGGTACCCATTCCCGTGTCTGCAGCTATCGAGGTGAACTTCAGCGTTGAGACGCCTGTGGTCGGGATCGTGGTCAACGCCGTTACCGACGACGTCGGCTGGGTGTTACCCGCGGTCACGCCAATTTTGGCATCCAACAATTGGATTCTGAACTCTTGGCCGACCACGGATATGTCGATCGTTCGCAGCGGAGATCCTCCGTCGGTGAAGTCGGTCGAGTCGATCGTTAGGTTCCAACCTGCGCCGGTACCGCGACTGTCTTGCGCTGACAAGCTGTTTGATCCTGAAGCTGATGTCGATATCTGATCGGTACCATCGAGAGTGACTGAACTCAACGGCACATCGGCCACAGTTGCGGAAAGCGTTCCGCCTGACACCGTTACAGTTGCGGTTTCCGCGTACGCCAGGCCAGCGGTAACGATCACCAGGCTCAGCGCGGCGAAAGTCGCTCCGATTCTACGTTTTGTATTCACAACAGCCTCCGGTCGCGTTGTGGCTTCCACCCCCGTGGTGCCCGTGTCGGCCACAACCGCTGCAGCTTTACGACATGGTCTTGGGACTATCGCTTGGAGTTGTCGATTGGGGAGCCCTCACCAGGCCATCTGGCACCGCACCACAGCGGGGTAGTGGCACTGGCGATATAGCTTCCCCCGAGCGGAGTCCGGCAGATAGCGTGTCAGCGGGGTGGCGTTTCGGGAAGCCCGAACGCGGCGAAAAGCGCAGTATCGTCGAACCCGCAGATCGAAGATATTTTCGACCCACTAACCGTAAGAACCATGATGCCGTGGGGCCGGTGGCTCTGCGATGAGTCGAGGTAGTCAGCAAAGGCTGGCTGCCCATTCGCTCTGGTGGCGATCAGTGGTAGTGCCCCGATGTCTCCTTCAGGGTGCAACGAAGCGAAGAAGTCGGTGACGTCTTTGCGTCCCTCCCACTGCAAAGTTCGGCCGGGTGGATATCGGATCCGGACATCGAGTCAGGAACGCGATGTTATGTTGCCTGGACCTACCTACTGCTAATGACCAAATTGAACAGGCCGGCTTCGTTTGTGTTGGAATCGGATCGATAGAACTGTGCGAGGTCGGGTGCCCCGTCGTTGTCCGCGATCTTCTCGAAGCGAAGACGGAACTGGACGCTGTCTCGACTCTGTGCCACTGCCTCGCTCACGGATTTCGTCACGTCGCACTCGAGGGTTGTGCTGCCGGTCACTCGACATGCGGTTGCCTCTGCGTCGGCGGAGAGGTCGAACAACTGCGGCCCGAACTCGGAGTAAGTTATCGGCTCAATCAGCAGTGATCCGAGATCTTCAAAAGGCGCTCCGGCGGTGCTCAACACGTCGGATCTGACTATCGCCGAGACCACGTTGATGCCTTCGGGCAGTGCGAAGGTCAAGAACGTTTGCACACCGTCACCTTCGGGGAACGACGGGTTGAGGTTGTCGCCTACGAAGAGGCCTGTGCCGGTGCCGGCAAATCCGATGGGCGTGTGGCCTTCGAGTGTTCCCCCTTGGTTTGCGATGCTGAGGGTTCCAGAAGCTGTGGGGCTGGGTACCGAATCTCCTGTGGTAGTGGTTGCGGTTGTATTTCCACACGCGGCAGCGACCAGCATGAGGCCGATGATCATGCGGCTCTTAACGTACGCCATCGAGGATCCCTTCTGCAGCGTAGCGGGCGACTGATTGTTCAAGCACCGTGAGATCGGTTCCATTCGTGCCACCAAACATGAGCCTCATCGAGTCGTCGAGCACATGATGCAATCCGAAGATATGGCCCACTTCGTGGCTGCTCACGCGTTCATCGTTGACGGACGGTTCGTCGATGACGAAGAAGATTCGCGAGCCGACAGGTGTTACCCCGTTTGCTCTGCCAACGCTGCGGACATAGAACCCGTTGATACTGGCCGGGTCCGGGACAGCGATTGCTCCGATGGCCGCGGCATTGAGAAAGGGAGATGTGTCGCCTGCGGCAAGTGAGTTGAGCACGTCGCCTGGGACGCTAATCCGAGTGACGGTCTCCACGGAGAGTTCGATCCCCGCTTGACTCCAAATGGTGTTCATCCGGTTGGCGATTTCTGCGACTTCGGCTACCTGGCGTTGCGACGAGAGGGGGGATTCGGCGTCGCTATTCGCATCGTCGACAATGTATAGAGACATCGAAACGATGATGGGCTTGTAATCGGTGGCCCGTTCCTCGGTGATTGCTGCGGCACCCGTCGAGCTGCATGCGGCCGCGACGAGAGCGAAGGAAACAAGAAAGCGCATCTCACTGCAACACCCCACCGGCCGCCGCCATTTCGTGTTAGGCGAACCGGTACCAAAGTCGGAGCTGTTGCAACGATCTTTCGAACGTGGAATGACTAAGTAGCTGAAGGTTGGTCTCAGGTCGACCGCTAGAGCCTATCAGTCCGGCAGTGCGATTCGTTTGTGCAGCACCATGGATTCGGCGTGTATTGAAGCAAGGAACGGCTGATGTCCGAGAGATCGAACATGTTGAAAACAATCCCACGCTTAGGTTCCATGCCACTGCTGGTCAAGGTTTTTGTCACCGGGACTGCCGTTATGGCATTCTTGGCTCTGTTGGGTTTTGTCGTCAATCCCGACTGGGATCTCGTCAAGGTTGGCGAAGAAAACAACATTCCAACCTGGTTCTCTTCAGTGCAACTTTTTGCCATTGGTGCTGTGTTGTCGATAATTGTGGTTCGCGACGCCTCGCCAAAAAGACCGTTGACATGGACGATATCTGTCGTACCAGGGTTGTTCGTGCTGTTGTCGCTCGACGAGGTCGCCATGTTTCACGAGCGTCTTGGCGATTGGCTTAGAGGGAGCACCGACGTTGGGTCTGGGGTGCTGAGCGGTCCGTGGGTCCTCATCTTTGTTCCGGTAATCGGGTTGCTTACCGTCGCCGCCGCAATCGTGTTCCGGCCATATCTCCGAGGTCGGAGTGACGTCGTTGCACTCGCCATTGTCGGATTCGCAATGTTGGGATTCTCGGCTGTCGGGCTTGAGCTAGCCGGAAACTTTCCCGCAAGCGGATCGCTGCTCCAGAAGCTGCTCATCTTCGCCGAGGAAATCGGTGAGATGCTCGCCGCGAACATGATTCTGTGGTCGGCGGTGCTCGTGGTGCAGCACGAAGGCATCCGCATCGACCTAGGGAGCCGCCGTTCCCTGCAGCGGGTGTCGTAGGGCATTCTTTTTGCGTTTCGGGCTGAGGACGGTAGGAGGTTGTCGGCGCAGTTGAGGGTTCCTCCGGTCGCTGCGTCCCCACTTTCGTTGCGGCGGCCCGCTTCGGGCGTACAGCCATAGTTCAGCGGTCAGGTTGTAGTGGGGACAATGGATCTTGGCGCGTCATCCGGGATATGAGCGGGTCCGTTGCTTGCAAACACGCCACCGGGTGACAAGGATCGCCTCGACTAGCAAGACAATCGGCGCATGCCTCCGTGCTGATCAGAACACATTCTTTTCTTGGATGAGCTCTGCCGCAGCAGGCGGCGGTGGTTATTGCTTCGGCCCATGTCGCGACCTTCGTAGCCGTCCGTGTAGTAGCTGGTGTCTGTTGCGGCAGGGGATTGCTCAGTGTGGCTGTGGGGACGTTAGAGGTCGAGAGTCTTGCTCGCCAGGGTCAGCATCTGGTCGAAGTACGCCTCGTTGTCCGCAATGACGTTGTTGAAGTGGCCGAAGATTTCGAAACTAATGGTGCCCAGAATCTGAATCCATGCTGCGAGGCCCAGCGTGAAGAGCGACGGAGGGACTGTCGCGGCGTATTCTCTTGCGAGCTTTGTAAAATCAATCTCGAGCGATTCGCCTAGGTCGGGTTGGTTGACGCCAGCCTCGGGCTCCGAACTCTTGGCACTCTGAAGGATTGCGAGTAGTCGTCTGGTAACCCGCGTTGCCGGCACGATCGTGTCTTCTGGTGCTTTGTAGCCTGGGACAGGGGTGCCGTAGATGAGGGCGTACTCGTGGGGGTTGGCGAGGGCCCAGTTGCGCACGGCGTGACCGATCGTCTTGAAGCGCAACCCGAAGTCGTCGCGAGCGACCTTTGCCTCCGCCTTTTCGGCCGCAGCGCCAAGGGCGTTGTATGCATCGATGATCAACGCGGTGATGAGCGCTTCCCTGCTCGGAAAATATCGGTAGATAGCGGATGACGACATTTCTAAATCGCGGGTGATAGCTCTCACAGACAGCGATGCAGCGCCCACTTCCGCGAGTTGACGGCGAGCGGCAACCAGGATCTCTCGTGTCATTTCGGCGCGGACTCTCGCCCTTGCTGTTTGAGTGGCGTTTGGTGGCATGGTCCCATTGTGGCGGATAACGAGAGCGGTGGCAAGAAACGAGAGCAGTGCTCTTGCGAAACTGCGAGCACCGTGTCATACTGTGAGCAGTGCTCTCGCAGGGAGATCACTTTTTAGGAGGAAATTCATGGGGACACACGTTGTTGTCGGTGCCGGGCCTACCGGTGCTGGGACTGCCCGCAAGCTCGCTGACATGGGGCATGAAGTGGTTGTTGTAACCCGATCGGGTACAGAGATCAACCACTCCGAGATCAAGGCTAGGGCTATCGATGCCAACGACGCCGCGGCCCTGGCGGGTGTTGCTGACGACATCGAAGCCATATACAACTGCGCGAATCCTCCGTACTACGCATGGAGTGCGCAGTGGCCGCCGCTGGCGCAGTCTTTGTTGAGCACCGCCGAGCAGCACGACGCCGTTTTGGTAACGATGAGCAACCTTTACGGGTACGGACCTGTCAGCGAGCCGATGAGGGAATCCCATCCGTTAGCGGCTACGTATGCCAAGGGGCAGGTGCGGGCGCAGATGTGGCGCGATGCGCTTGCAGCCCACGACGCTGGGCGAGTCCGCGTGACCGAGGCGCGAGCTTCCGACTTCTTTGGGCCGGGTGTTGGACAATCGGCACACATGGGGTCCCGCATGGTCGATCGGGCGCTTGCCGGCAAGCCGGTTGCCGTAGTCGGAAATCCTGATGCCATACACAGTTGGACCGCAATGGACGACACAACAACCTTGTTGGCGCGGCTCGGCACCGACGGGCAGGCCTGGGGGCGGGCATGGCACGTTCCATCCGCACCACCAATGTCGCAGCGCGAGTTCATCCACCTTCTCTGCGAGGTCGCCGGTATCGATCCTGTCAAGGTCCGTGGCCGAACATCGTTCGAACTCTGGATTGCAGGCGTTTTTTCAAAGACCATCCGTGAGGTGGGCGATGTGCTCTACCAGTTGGAGAGTCCCTTCGTTATTGACTCTTCCGCCGCCACCAAGACTTTCGGACTCCAGGCAACGCCGACCAGAGACGTCCTGTCTGAAGTTGTCGCGTTGGCTAAAAGGTAGTTTGGCGTTGCGTCGTCGTCGCGCAACACTGCAAGGTGCGGGACAACGTTAATCGTGTCAGCTTGGAGGATTCGGTGTCTGAGATCGAGATTCGCAAGGCCACCCCGGATGACGCGGCCCTGCTCCTTCGGTTCATAAAGGAGTTGGCCGTCTTCGAAAAGGCCGCGAGCGAGGTGGTTGCCGACGTTGCGGCCATCAGGGATTCGTTGTTCGGCTCTGATTCCAACGCTTCGGGTCTGATCTGTCTCCTTGATGGAACACCGATCGGCTTTGCGGTCTACTTCTATAACTACTCGACGTGGCTCGGGAAACGCGGGCTGTTCTTAGAAGACCTGTTTGTCGAGCCGCGGCACCGAGGCAGTGGTGCAGGCAAGGCGCTACTGAAACAGCTTGCTGTGATCGCTGTCGACGAGGGTTGTGATCGATTCGAATGGAACGTTTTGAAGTGGAACGAACCCGCAATTCAGTTCTATGAGTCGATAGGCGCGCTACCGCAAAACGAATGGGTCGGCTACCGGCTTAGTGGTGATGCGTTGATAACACTCGCCGGTTCGTAGTCAAACCGGCTCGATCCGCTTTCGCGGTCTCGACCGAGGCGCAAAGGTGGTCTACACTCACACCGTAATTCAGTAACTACCCCTGTTCCCGGAAAGTCTGGAAACCTGTCGCCCGAGGGTGACTGTCCGAAGGAGGAAACTTGCGTACATACGAGTTGATGGTCATCCATCGACCTGCGACGAGCGAAGATGACGTCCGCAGCCACATCGAAGAAGTCAACAAGGCGATTGCCGACGGTGGCACTCTTACGACGACCGACTTTTGGGGGAAGCGGCGTTTCGCCTACGAGATTGAGAAGGTCAGCGAGGGCTTTTACTCGGTCTTTGAGTTCGAGGGCGACAACGACTTGTTGGACTCCCTGAACCGTTCTCTGACTCTGCGCGATGCAGTGATGCGTCACAAGATCGTGCGCACCGACGAGGACTAGGAACTCCAAACGTGTCACACCCCGGTCGCATAGTGGTGTTTGTGCGGGTCTCAAATACCCAGTCCGCCGAGAGGGCAAGAAGAGAGAAGCGAGAGCAGTATGAGTGGTAATAGCGTAACCCTGGTTGGCAATCTGGTCGATGATCCAGAACTTCGATTCACCCCATCGGGTGCAGCGATGGCAAAGATTCGTTTCGCCGTCAACCGTCGATACCAGGTCAATGGCGAATGGCAGGAGCAGACGAGTTTTTTCACCGGAACCTGTTGGCGAGAGATGGCTGAGAACGCCGCGGAGTCTCTCACCAAGGGCGCCCGGGTGATTGTGTCCGGGCGCCTTGAGCAGCGCACCTGGGAGACCCAAGACGGTGACAAACGATCTGTTGTCGAGATCCAAATCGACGAGATCGGCCCGTCACTCCGCTGGGCAACCGCGAGTGTCACTCGAACCCAGCGCCAGGGCGGCGGGGACTATGGCGGAGGCGGTGGTGGCGGCAATGTCACTACACCGTCCATGCCGGCGGCTCCGGTTGTAAAAAATGACTTCGGGCCGGATGAAGCCCCGTTCTAAGAACTCAATAGGAGGACCATATGGCCCCGCGTAGCCGTAACAACAAACGTCGTCGCCCTTCGGCGGCTGACGGTCGGCGAAGAAAAAAGGCGTGTCCGTTCTGCAAGGACACCAGCCTGAAAATCGACTACAAAGAGACTGCGCTCCTGCGCAAGTTCATGTCCGACCGAGGCAAGATCAGGGCGCGTCGTGTCACCGGTCTGTGCGCAATCCACCAGCGCCGGGTAGCCAACGCGATCAAGAATGCTCGTGAGATGGCTCTGCTTCCATACACCCAGGTGCGCCAGTAATGCAGGTCATCCTCACGAAGGACGTCTCCGACCTCGGTGGCAAGGGTGAGATTGTGGATGTGAGCAAAGGTTTCGCGCGCAACTTCCTGCTGCCAAAGAAGTTGGCTGTGCTCGCGACTGATGGCGCCTTGGCTCAAGCCGACGAGATGCGCCGCGCGGCCGAGGAGGCCGAGCGCATCGCCAAAGCGGCTGCCGAAGTCATTGCGCAAACCCTCGTTGGTCAGCGCATTGTGGTCGCGGCTCGCTCCGGCGATGAAGGCAAGCTGTATGGCTCTATAGCGCCGCATGACGTAGCCTTTGCGATCGAGAAGTTCACAGGCGTGACCGTTGATCAGCACGACATCATTATCGAGACGCCTATCAAGGAGATCGGGCTTCACGAGGTCGGCATCAGGCCGCACTCGGCTGTGGAGTTTCGGGTGACTCTCGACGTCATCCCGGCGTAAGAGCTTCCATTCATGACTTTTCCGCCGCAAGAGCAAGGCGGCCGATCCCTACGGAGGCCGCCTCACAGCATCGAGGCAGAAGAGTCTGTGCTGGGTGCCGTGTTGCTCTCGTCGGAGGCGATCAATACAGCACTGGAGAAGCTTCATTCTGAAGATTTCTACCATCCGTCGCATCAGCTCATATTCGAGGCGATTACGAGTCTGTTTGATGCCAACGAACCGATCGACGCTGTTACTGTCGCCGAGCAGCTACGGCGCTCCGACTCGCTTGACAAAATCGGTGGCATCGGCTTCCTGACCAAACTGCTCGATTCGGTACCGGTGGCGTCGAGTATCGACTACTACGCGGGCATCGTTGAAGAACACGCCCTGCGTCGCCGACTGATGAATGCCGGTGGCCAGGTGGCCGGTTACGCCAACGAAATGGAGTTGCCGCTCAACGAGGTTCTCGACCTCGCCGAACAATCCGTGTACGCAGTCTCGGACCGACGTGTCGGGTCGGGTCTTGCACTCATCGACCCGGTGCTTGGTCAGGCGGTCGAACTCGCCGAACTTCGCCACCAGCAGGGTGGTGACGTCACCGGCATCTCGACCGGGTATTTGGACATCGATAAGAAGCTCGGCGGCTTCAATAAATCAAACCTCATTATCCTCGCCGCTCGCCCTGGCATGGGCAAAACTGCGTTGGCCTTGAACATTGCACAGAACGTCGGCACTTCCGGGCTTCCCGTAGCGGTGTTCTCGTTGGAGATGAGTCGCGAAGAGATTGTTACCCGCATGTTGTGTGCGGCCGGGCGCATCGACTCGCAGAAGCTCCGCACCGGGCAACTAACCGACAATGACTTCACGAAACTCTCGAGGGCAGCGAACGAGTTGTACAAAAAGCCGATCTATGTCGACGACTCCCCGGGCTTGACCGTGACCGAGATTCGTGCCAAAGCGAGGCGACTAGCGCGTCGCCCCGGGCTGTCGCTGATTGTTGTTGACTACATCCAACTCATGCAGGGTTCGGGTGCCGAGAACCGTCAGCAGGAGATCTCTGAGATCAGCCGCAATCTCAAGAGCCTGGCACGCGAACTTGAAGTACCGGTTCTTGCCCTTTCGCAGCTCAACCGCGCCCTGGAGTCACGCGAGGATCGCCGCCCCCGTCTTGGGGACCTTCGTGAGTCCGGTGCCATCGAGCAGGATGCGGACATCGTCATGTTTATCTACCGCAACGAGTATTACCACCCGGAGGACATGGAGACGAGGGGCACTGCCGAACTCATTATCTCAAAACACCGCCAGGGATCTGTTGGGGTGATCCACATGACGTTTTTCCCCGAGTTCACGTTGTTCGGAGACCTCGCCCGGGTGCCGGTGCCGTGATCCCCACCGCCTTGCTTCGAGGATTCACCCTGTTTTGCAACTGGCGGTCAGAGCCGTATGTCGTGTAGTTCTCGGGACGACAACATCTGGCGAGCCGCCGTCCGTTTACTTCCGCTTGGGCAGCCTGCACCGGCGAGTACTGTCTCTGACCAGTGCGTTCGCTACGATACGTTCATAGATCCTCTATAACGATGGCACCGCGATCACGCTGCGGTCATCTCCTCGCTAATCGTCCATAACTTCTTTGCGTTGGCCTCATTGGTGGCGGCACTGTTGGGGCTCTTCTCTTTGTTGTTGAAGAAGTATTTCCCGGTCACACCCTCAACGTTTGGTGATGTCGCGAGATAGATGGAGGTCTGGGCCCCTTTGGCCGGGGTGCGCATCATTGGGGCGATGGCTTTGATCATCGTCCGCATGAGGCCGGGATTGTTGCGACCGAAGTTGCTCGCTACCGCCCCTGGGTGAGCCGCGTTGGCGGTAACCCCGGTGCCTTCGAGACGTCTGGCCAACTCACGAGTGAACAAGATGTTGGCGAGTTTTGACTTACCGTACACTCGCATGCCGCCGTACCTCTTGGTTGAGTTAATGTCGTCGAAGTCGATGTTGGCCATTTTGTGGGCAACCGATGACACTGTGATGATGCGGCTCGGAGCGCTCTCCTTCAGGCGGTCGAGCAACAGTTCGGTCAGCAGAAATGGGCCGAGATGGTTGATTGCGAACGTCGCTTCGATGCCGTCTTCGGTTTCTTCGCGTTTGTTGAGGGTTACGCCGGCGTTGTTGATAAGTACATGAAGCGGTCGCGATAGTGCGAGAAACTCGGCAGCGACGCTTCTGACCTGTTGCTGTGACCCAAGGTCGGCAAGGAGCAGGTCGGTCGTCCCGTCCCCCTGCTTCGCGATATCTGCCATGGCGGCCTCCCCGCGACCTCGGTCGCGGCATAGGAGCACCACGTCTGCACCCATCTCGGCGAGCGCCAATGCGGTTTCCTTGCCGATTCCGCTGTTGGCTCCAGTGACCATGCATGTCTTGCCGCTCATGTCGACGTGTTGATTGCTGCTCATGTGTCGGTACTCCAGCCTTGCGGTTCTGGCGGACGGTATCCGCATGGGTGTTCTCAGAGTTTGGCGGTTGTCTTGGCCGAACGTGGGCTCAGTTGAGCGCTCCGGTCGCCTGACCAACTTCGATGATATGACCGTCTGGGTCGCGAATGTAACAGCGGATCTCGGGGCCTCTGTCGATCGGCGGCGTCAGGAACTCGGCGCCCTTGGCGCTCCACTCCCTGTAGATGTGCTGAATGTCTGCAACTCTGATGTTGAGGAACGCGCTGACTCGGTTTGGATCTTTCGGAGTTTCGAGAGTCACTTCTGGTTTGTCGTCGGTTGGTCCACCACCGACATTTGCAATGATCCACCCATTCGCCAATTTCATGATCAGCGGGTCTTCGAGCACCGCTTTCGCCCCTAGCACCCCTACGTAGAATTGTTTGGTCCGCTCTAGATCTTCACAGACGATGAAATGCGTCAGCAGTATGCCTTCGCTTGGTGCGGGAAAATCGGAGTCTGTCATGGCACTATTCCTTGCTGTAGCTGCCGAACCCGTGCGTGCACAACCTGGCTCTCAATCAACCATAGTTGGACGTATGTTGCCCGATGACGCGATGCGGCCACGCTTGGGGACCATCCAGTGTCGTCTGTTCGCCAGTTAATGGCGCCCTAACGGACCGCTTGTGCGAGTAGACCGGCGGCGAGCAGGTAGATCGCCCCGATGCCTGTTTGTAACACGATGGTTCGTCGAGCGTTGAGGTGCGCCGAAATTTTCGACGCCGCGAGCGTGTAGATCGTGTAGTTCGTCAATGCGATCGGCACTCCGATGGCGCCGAGGATTGCAAACTGAACAGCGGCTGGGCCATCGGATGTGACGAACTGCGGGAGCACGGCCGCGTATTGAAGGATCGCTTTAGGGTTTGACAGCGATACGATCATTGCACGCCGTGCGATCTCGTCGCGGGTTGGTGCGGTCTTAATGTCACTGACGAAGCTTCCCGGCGACCCAATCTGTCTCACTCCGAGCAACGCAAGATACGCAACGCCCAGCCACTTCAGCGTCGAGAACGCAGTGGGTGAATTCGCGAAGATCGTCCCAGCACCGGTTGCCGCCACACTCATGTGCACCACTGACGCCAGCGCGATCCCCATCGGCGCAAAGACGGCACCGCTACTACCGCATTTCATCTCCCGAAGTGGCTCGGTTGCTGGAAGATATGGACTCGATCACGTTGCCCACGATCGCAGCGCCGAAGCGGCCGAACCCCGGATCTGAACTCTCTTTCGCCCGCTGTTGTTACGACCACCTGGCTGGGCGTCTGGGCGTTCAACTTTACGAGTCGCTCGTACGGCAGGGCGTCATCGACGTTTCGAGTGGCGGTGCGTTCCTAACAACCGCCGGAGCGAGCCGGTTCGAGCTGCTTGGTATCGATGTTTCGGATTTGGAGCGCGCGCAGCGAGTTCTCGTCCGACCTTATCTTGACTGGCCTCAAAGAAAACATCACTTGGGGGAGCGCTCGGTGCTGCACTGTTGAGTCACATGATTCGCAATGGGTGGCTGACAAGGCGCGTCAATCGACGGGTACTGCGGCTTACACGGATTGGACGGGACGAAATGGAACGCCACTTTGCGCTCGTTCCGAGCACCTAGAAGCGACAGAGGCTGAGTCGCAGCACGACCGATGGGATCTCGGCCGTACACGAAGCCAGACCCTGATCCACTAAGCGGCGAGCCCGCCGCGACGCTGGAATCAACCGACAAACACAAGAACGCCCCCGCACGGTGCCGTTCTTGTGTCTGTCCTTAGGGGGCGCTCGTGAGGAGAGAGTAACCGGAGAGAAGGGGGACTCCTCCGATTGCTTTAGTGTTCCGGTGGAGTGTGTGTGGAGGAACCGCCACCCTAAGTTGTCATCTCTATCATCGGCAATCAAATAGCCAACTCCTGAGCATTATTGACCCAACGCGCGTTGTGACTAGTCAATTGCACCCAGATTCTGGGATGTGGGTGCACCTACAGGACCGGCGACACGCCGTGTTTGTTGTGCGAACCGCAAACCAAAATAGCCGCGTGTGCAAGCGGTGAAGACGACCGTGCGACCACCTGGGCAACTGCTTGAAGCGTTCCGAGTCGCCAATCCGACAGCAGCGCCTCCGACTTCATTGTCCGATGGCGAGTCGGTTTGGACCGACTCTGGGAGGATCGATTCCGTGAGGGTTCGTCTAGTCGGTGGACTCGAATCCAATCAGCTCCGAGGGGAGAGGCTCCTCGTCGATAGTGCCTCCAGTGTCGTCGCCGAGTGCGTCGACGCGGACCCGTTCGCTTCGTAGGAGGGCGGAGCCCAAGACGGCGAACGACACCTTGTCTGGTGCAACCGACGCACGTGATGCAAAGGCGAGCACGAGGTCGTTGGGGACCGCGAAATAGATGCCCTTGCTCGAGTCCCAGAGCGATGCAGGAACTTCAGCAATCACGACTGGTTCGTTGTCACCAACACCGAAGCGGAAGAGGAAGAGCCGGATGTTCGACTCGGGTTGGAGCAACGCAACCCACGAGGGTCCGCCCAATGTGGATATCGCTGCACCCGTCCACCCGGCGTCTGTATGGACGCCGATCGCGACGTTGTCTAGTCCACCGCCGCCGATAATCTCGACAAGGACGGAGCGCCGTTCGAGCTGGTCGCGGATTTCCTGTGGCGCTTCCTCGACATCGCGGTCATTGATGGCGAGGGCCTCGTACGCCTGGACTGCCGTCAAAGGGCGCTCTACGAGCACGTCGATAAGTTCCAGAGCGGGAACCACCGTGTTCGCTGAGAGGGCAGCCTCGCGGATGCGCAGCTCGCGCGCTAATTCGCCAAGCAATTCGGCCATTGTGCCTTGCCACGAACGTGACAACACCGCGAGGTCCGCGGAGTGCTGTTCAGTACCCGGACCGACGAATGAGCCCTGGGCTCGGGTTTCGACCACCCCCATAAGCGAATAGGGACTGACATTGCTCAGGTCGTCATAGGTATCCGTGTCTCCCTGGAACCCGAGGATCAGGACAACCGGGTCCACGATCGAATCAACCACCGTGGCCGCGTCGGTCCCACGACCCCACAGACGGTTGAGACTTGGCCAGATCATAATTGTGTCCGATGGGGCCTCAATGTCGGGCCGCGTGTTGTCCACGTAGGCAACCTCTATAACGGTTGCTTCGAGAGCGATGAGGCTGCCCTGTTGGTCCGTGAGACGAAGGTCTTTGACTTGAACGACGATGGCGGGCGGAGAAATACGTGCCAGGGACCCCGAACGAGGCTCAGAGTTGAACTGATTCGCTGCACTCTTTGGGGTTGTTGGATCTCCCTCCGCGGTGTCGGACTCGTCCACTTCGGTGCCGGTCGTGGTTGTCGCCCCGACTTCCGCTGTCGTTGTCGACGTGAAACCGGTAGGTGTCGTGGAACACGCCGCACCCACGATCGCTAACACGATGATGGCGATGGAAGTGCGGGGCCGGAAGCGCAATGCATTAGCAACCATGATCAATTCTATGACGTTTTCTCCCGTGAGCGAGAGAATGTGACGTGGTACTGAGTGATGCCGCTGTCATATTTTCGGACGAGAGCAAGCGGTTTAAGCTCGCACGATGCTGCGACGCTTTCCGCCTGTTCTTGTGATCGCTGGGGTCGCTCTTGTGTGGGGTGCTATTCCACTCATAGTTCGCGAGGAGATCCCGGCTACGCAGCTTGTCGCTACCCGAGTGCTGTTCGGCGGGATCGCGATGTTTGCGATCCTGGCTGCCAAGGGCGATGTATCTATTGCCAGGGAACAGGTTCCGCGCGTCATCTTGCTTGGGTTCATTCTCACTGCGCACTGGTTGACGGTTTTTGCGGCGATCAAGACAACGTCGGTAGCTGTGGCGCTGGCGGTCGTTTATCTCGGACCGATGATGGCGTCATTGCTTGCACCCCGATTCCTCGGTGAACGATTCAATGCTAAGGCGGCGCTCGGACTCGTCCCTGCGGTTGTCGGCACGATGCTCGTGCTGTCGCCGGGCTCGGGCGCCACGGCGCAGGGCATAGCGCTGGCTGCCGTGTCGGCAGCGTTCGTGACGGCCCTCATGCTCGTTGGTAAACTGGCCGCTGCTGCGATCGGAGGAATGAAGCTAGCAGCATACGAGATGGCTGTAGCCACCGCGCTGTTGTTTCCATGGAGCGTTGCGGCAGCGCGAGAGTCCGCCCATCTGTGGAAGCAACTTCTCGTGTTGGGGGTACTTCTCACGGGCTTCGCGCTTGCGATCTATTGGACGACGATGGCGAGATTGCCCATGTCTACGACGGTGGTCCTCATGTATCTTGAACCGGCGTCGGCCGCAGTGTTGGCCATGGTTGTACTCGGCGAAGCTACATCGGCATATTCATGGGTCGGCATTGGGCTTGTCATTCTTGGCGGGGTGACTGTCGCTCTATGGAGTGACGACTCGACCGTTGAGGCGTCGCTAGCCGGATAATGTGGGCCTTATGACAGATGCTGCGCCGGTGGTTTTTCGGGCAACAGATCTTCGTGTGTCTCTGTATGACGCGGACGATGTTCCACGCAAGAGGCCCCGGCCCCACGGTGCACAGGACGACGTGTTGTCACCGCCGTGGCGTTCAGCGATTCGCGGTGTGTCGTTCGAGGTTCGACGCGGCGAAGTGCTCAGCATTGTTGGGGAGTCTGCATCTGGAAAGACTCTCTCGATGTATGCGGCTCTCAGGTTGTTGGGACCGGGTGCGCAAGCAACCGGTGGGGAGGTTGAATTGTTTGGGCAGTCCTTCCCGGTGCGCGTGGACAACAATTCGATCGGATCCCCCGGTCGCCACCGGCGGGGCCGTGTTGTCGATCCTGACGATGAATGGCGTCGTCTTCTCGGGTCTCGGGTCGGGATCCTGTTCCAAGATCCGATAGGCGCCTGGACTCCGCAGCTCACCATCGGGGAACAGGCCGGAGAGGCGCTGGACGAACACTTCTCCCTCACAACCGAGGAGATCGAGCGCCGTGTTCGCGACGCTCTTGGATCGGTGAACTTGCCGAAGCGTGGTTTTGGTGCATTCTCGTTCCTGCTCAGCAGGGGTCAAGCTCAGCGAGCCATGCTTGCGGCGGCCATTGTGAAGGCGCCCGACCTCTTGATAGCTGATGAGCCGCTGGCCGGACTCGACCCAAACTCGGCCGCATCTATCCTTGCGCTGCTTCGCGACATGCAAGAAGCGCGTGGCATGGCGATGATCTTTATCACGCACGACCTAGCGAGAGCCGCCAGTTTCTCGGACCGCATTGCTGTGATGTATGCGGGCCGTATTGTTGAGACCGGCCTTGTTGAGGACGTAATTCGGCGCCCTAGACACCCCTACACGGAAGGTCTTATCGGTGCGCTTCCGATGGTGGGGCAGGATCGGTTGCGCCCTATCCGCGGTGCCCCCCCGAGGCTGCTGGAGTCGTTTGCCGGTTGCAGCTTTGCGAGTCGCTGCGACTTTGTCTCGAATAGGTGTGCTGATGTTCCTCCGCTCGTCCACAGTGCGGGCGACTCCGCTGACGCCTGCTGGCGCTCGGGTGAGCTCAGCCTTCAGGGACTTTCGTCGGCACGCTGAAGCCGATCCGAGACCCGACGCCAAACGTCGACGCCGCATGGACCGCACCGTCGTGATCCTCGGCAATACGTTTCACGATCGACAGTCCAAGACCGGATCCTGCGGTTTGGCGAGCTTCAGCCGTGCGGTAGAAACGGTCGAATATCTTTTCGAGTTCCTCTGCTCGGACCCCGGTGCCTTCGTCAATCACGGTCACCACGCCAGCAGCTACTTCGATGTGAATGTCGGTTTTGGCGCCGGACCATTTGATTGCGTTTTGGACCAGGTTTGCTATCGCCCGCCCAAGTTCGATGCGGATCCCGTGAACCACCGAATCATCCGCGGTGACGACGATCGTGCGGTGCGAGCGACGCCGGGCGTCTGCGGCCGCGGTTTCAGCCACCGCGGCGAGGGACACGTCGGTGAATGCAATCTCTGCTCTTGAGTCGGTTGCGGTATCGACGAGCTCAGTGACCAAAGCAGTGAGTTCGTGGACCTCGGTGGATATCTCACTGACGATCTGTCGTCGGGTATCTGTGTCGATATCAGGTGCTCGCTCAAGCAGGTCGGCGTTCATCCGTAGCGCCGTCAGCGGAGTACGGAGCTCGTGGCTGGCGTCTCGTACGAGCTGGTGTTGCACGGCTTTCGACGACTTCAACGCTGCCAGCATCTCGTTGAAGCGGGTGGCCAACTGAGCCAACTCATCGTTGCCATTGACGGTGAGCCGGGCGTCGAGGTCGTTCGTTGACGCTACATGTTCGGCAGCCGCGCTCAGTGCCGCGATGGGGCGAGTCGCCCGAGAGGCAACTGCGACGCCGGCTGCACCGGCGAGGCCAAGGCCTACAGCGCCGGCCAATGCAAGACGGTTTGCCAGCCCCGAGAGAGTTTCGTCTGTCTCGGTGAGGGATCGTGCAAACTGGAGAACAGCCCCTGACGGCGCCGCTATCGAGATCATCCTTATGTGCTCGCCCTCCGCCCAAACGCTTTCAAACGCCCTTGTCATACCGCCCTGCTGGACGAGAGCCGCTGAGCCGTCAACTGGGAGTGTCGGACCGGATTCTCCGATTGACGTAATCGTCCCATCCGGGTTCAGGACCTGCCCATACAACGTGTCGAAATTGCCGCGCGGGCGGTTGAAGGCTTCGCCGATCGTTGAAAAGAGGTGTCGCGCCAGGAGTCTGTCGCGGGATGCGGGACCGGCCTCGCGCAGAGCACTGCTGGCCCGTTCGTCGAGACTGGCGTCGATCTGATTGACGAGTTCTCTCTGGGTGAACAAGTACGCGCTCCACGAGACGAGTAACACCGCGACCGCCACTGCGGCGGATGATGCCAACGCGACCCTGGTACGGAACTTCAAGTTTCCAGCCTCGCTACATAGCCGACCCCGCGCACCGTCTGCACAATGCGCTCGTGGCCCCCCTCCTCGGTCTTCCGACGGAGATAGCCGACGTACACCTCAAGCGGGTTCGAACTCGTATCAAAGTCGTATCCCCAGATCTCCTCGTAGATCCGTGCCCGCGGGATCACGATGCCTGCGTTAGTCATAAGCAGCGCGAGCAGATCGAACTCGGTTTTCGTGAGATTGATCGAGTGACCTGCCCGGATAACGGTACGAGCGTCGATGTTCATTGTGAGGTCACCCACCTGTAGCACTTCTGTCGTCGTGCCCGTGGAGCGACGGAGTAGCGCGCGAATGCGAGCGAGAAGTTCTTCGAGGGCGAACGGTTTGACAAGGTAGTCGTCAGCCCCGGCGTCTAAACCTGCCACGCGATCGCTTACTTCGTGTCGTGCTGTGAGCATGAGAACCGGTGTTGTTATGCCGCGACTGCGGATGAGTCGACAGGTCTCAAGCCCGTCGAGAAAGGGCATAAGTACATCAAGGAGGATCAGATCGATGTGCTCGGTACGCAGCTTCTCAAGAGCCTCGGCACCGTCGTTCGCTGTCAGAACTTCGAATTCCTCAAATTGCAGCGCACGCGACACAGCCTCGCGGATTGCCGGATCGTCTTCAGCGATCAGAATCGTCGGTGCGGTGGTCGTCATGCTTTTTTCCCGGTGCTTATTGGTATCTTGGTCGACTGTGCCATGGCTGGCGTGACAATCACATGAGAAACACATGAGAGTGGTCGTGCAAGATAGGTCATGCGGGGTCTTCTGTCAGGCTCAATCGAATTGGATGATCGTTCGGGCTGGCGCGGTACCTGAGTCCAGGGCGTCGAGCACGCCGTTCACTGACTTGGAAGTGAACGTCACTGAGTTGGTGACCAACGTGTCCGCAGCGAAGAGGCCGGATTCGGCGAGGCCCATCAGTTCCTCAAGGTCCGCGATCGTATGGTCGGAGCACCCGATCAGTTCCTTTTCTCCCGCAACGAGATCGGTGTATGGGCCGACTGCAAAGGTGTCAGGCGTGAGTCCGACCGCGACCGCCCGACCGAGCGGCCGGAGCACGTCGAGACAGGTGCGCATGAGCGCGGGCGAACCGACCAATTCGAGAGCAACATCGGCGCCGCCGGCTGCGCTGATCGCAGTGGCGGGATCGTCGTCTCCGTCGATTGGTATCGCACCGAATGTCTGTGCAGCAGTGAGTTTGTCCTCGTCGATATCCACGGCGAAGACCTTCGACGCACCAAGTAAAAGGGCGAGCTGGATCGCTGACACCCCCAGTCCACCGGCGCCGACAATTGCAACGACCTCACCGGCAGCCAACCGGCCCTTTCTCAGAGCGTGAAGCGAAGTAGACGACGAGCAGCCCATGACCGCCGCGGCGCCGTAGCTCACCGATTCCGGGATGAGCACCGTGTTCTGGGCGGGGACCCCCAGATATTCGGCGTAACCGCCGTCGCGATCTTTTCCGATCATCTCGCCAGATGAGCAGAAGCGCTCCTGCCCGGCGACGCAGAACCGGCAGGTGCCGCATCCGACGGTGTAGTGGACGACGACACGGTCGCCAACGGTCCGTCCGCGTGTTTGTGACCCGACGAATACGATCGCCCCCGCGACCTCGTGCCCAAACACGGTGCCATCTTCAACAGGCGGGAAACCCGATCGGTAATGGGCGTCAGACCGGCAGATGCCAGCGGCCTGGACCTGTATCAGAACGTCGCCGCTTCCAGCGACGGGTACATCGACGTCCGCTTCGATCAGCGGCAGGTTCGCTTGGGAGAATCGCAAAACGCGCATGCAGAATCGTAGCCCCGCCGCTAGCGCTGATCGCCCAAGACCGGGTCCTGGGGCTAAGGTTGCGGCGACTGGAGGCAGAGGGGTACGCATGCGATTCGTCACATACGGCGGGCTCGTTGTCCGCAGAGTATGGGCAAAACGAGGGACGCTGGCAGGGTCCTTCGCCGGAGCCGCGATCGTCATAGCCTTGTTTGTGGTCGTCCCTCTGTACGAGGACTCCATCAAGGCGATCGACCTTCAGTTTGCGATTTCCGGCACCGGTAGCGACGAAACCGCAGTCGAAATGAACGCCTCGATGACGGACTTTGTGCTTTCCGACGTAGTTCGCAACAGGACCGTTGTCGACACGAACGGTGCGGCATTCCTGCTGCCGTGGTACACGAAGAGCTTCGAATGGGTGAGATCTCGTGAGTTCGTCGTGATCCCTCCCTCCAGCACAACTGACTGGGAGGCCGACGCCTATGCGTGGCGTCAACGCAAGGACGAATTTGCGGACACAAACCCTGGCGAAGAGTTCGACGAGAACATCGTATACCCGCGGCCACCCCGAGAACCGCTCCAGTTTCGGACCTGGTCGGGTGTAGACGTCGAGTCACGACTGAACATTGTTGAGGGCTCGTGGCCCGATCCGATTGTGCAGCAGACGAAGGGTGAGTCCGTTCCTGTGCTCGGGGTCGTCCTCGGCACCGACCTGGCGAGACTGGCGAACTTAGACATCGGCGATCGCTTTTACACGCGAGCATTGACCAGCATCCCCGAGTCGTTTGCCCTTGTTGAGGTTGCCGCGATTGCTGAGGCGGTTGCACCGAATGACGCCTATTGGGGTTTCAGTATGCCTAGCAGGCTCGTCTTTTACTCTCTGGCCTCGTTCGAGGCGTGGATGACCGGTGTGCCTGTTAATCCCGAGGACGACGCGTGGGGTCGAAGATCGGTCGGGTTCTCGGGCGCCGATGTCAACCAGCACTTTCGGTTCGATCTCGATCCGGCGACTGTGGCCTTCGAGGACATACCCGCGTTGCGCAACGGCTTGTCTCAGATGCGGACGGTGTCATCTCGAGACACTAAGGGTGATGTGTCTGTCGAAACGCCCATCATTGGGTTGTTGGATCGGTTTGACACCCGGTCGGTGGTTGTCGGTGCCCCGATACAGGGTATTTTGGCTCTCGTCATCGGTGGCGCGGTCTACTTTCTCGTGTATACGGCGTCGATCACGTTGGAACGCGAGGGTACAGAACTCGCGTTGCTTCGATCCAGAGGCGCGAGCGCTTGGCAAACTGTGGGGATTCACATTGCCCAATCAGCAGTGGTTGTTGGTGCCGCGACGGCTATTGCGCCAACACTTGCCCGCGCGTTGGTTGCAGTGACTGGTCGCGTTCCACCTATGTCCGAGCTGACTGGTGGAGCCGCGCTCGGTGTGACCGAGGCACAGGAGCTGACGCGGTTCTTGTTCGCCGGCGCAGCGTTGGCTTTCATTGCGATGGGTCTCGCCATAGTTCCGTTTGCTCGCAAATCTGTGCTCGAGCTCCGCCTCCTCACGAGCCGCCCGACCCTGAAGTCGGTATGGCAGCGATACAACCTCGACCTTTTTGCAGTCGGTCTGTCAGCTGTGATCCTCGCTCAGCTCGCGCAACGAGGGTTCCTCATCCTCGACGGCGACACGGTTGAGTTGGACCCGGTTGCGATCATCTTTCCCGCGTTGGTGTTGTTCACCGGCGCTCTCCTGTTGTTGCGCATCCTTCCGGCGGTGTTGCGGGTCATTGGATGGACAATGGCGAGAAGTAGCCGCCTCTCGCTTGCGCTACCTGGTTGGCACTTGGCTCGAAACCCCGTCGCGTACGGCAGGCTCGCCCTTTTGGTGTGGCTGACGTCTGGCTTGGGAGCGTTTGCGTTGACATACGCCAATACACTCAACACGTCGTTCGAAGACCGGGCCGTGTTTACCTCCGGTGCCGATGCCAGGATCGTCGGGGAACATGCCGGCTACTTGCAGGTTGGCGACGGCTTTGTAACAACGCCTGTCATGCGGACAACTGGCGGACCGAAGGCCCGAGGCCGCTCGGCGCAGATACTTGCGATCGACCCGTCAACCTTCGCCGGAGTTGTTGGATGGAGAGATGACTATTCGCCAACGCCACGCGACAAGTTGTTTGGTCTGCTCCGACCAGATGACGAGATGGCTCGTGTGGGGTTCCCATTGCCCGCGGACACGCTCAGTATTCGTTTCGAGGGCATGGTCCAGCCACAGACCGTGAGACAAAGAGAAACGAATCCGTCGGCCAGCCGTGATTCGGCCACGGCGGTGGTCATCAAGGTTATGGATGCAACGGGGCGTCTCTGGACGATGAGTACCACCGAGAGCTTCACTGATGAGGGGTGGAGCACGATCGAGATCGATTTCTCGACCGGGCTTAACCTCGCTAGTGGTAAGAGGAGGTACATTGACCTTCCCATCGGACCGTATGAACTCCACACAATGTGGTTTGAACTCTCGGACAATCGTAGTGGGCTCAAGGCCAATGGAGATGCTGTCTTCATTGACTCCATGACATTGGTGACCTCATCGGGGGAGACGCCCTTGAATATCTCGCAGCTCGGCGCCACCAACGCTCTCGCGGTGAGCAAGGATCGGCCAAACGCAAGTCTTTTGCGAGCCGTGTACGCCGACGTTCCCAACGATTTCGAAATACCGACCACCGCTGAGCAGCGTCAAGACAAGTGGTTTCGCGAAGGGGAGTCGGATGTTTTCACAGCCCCGATCGGACGGGCGAACTCGCGGACCGTGCCCGAGCTTCGTTTCCGCCTGCAACCACTGTCAGCCCTTGTCGACCAGGATGTGAAGTCCTCCGCTGGGCTTGACCTCGGAGTCTCGGTGCAAATGTCGGCTGGCGGCGTCAACTTTCCCGTCGTCATGGTCGGTGAAATCGACCGTGTACCGACGATGACAGACAATCGGTTCACCGGCAAGATCATCTTCGATCAGCGGCCCTTCGTTGCTTATCTCAATGGTGCGGCGACCTGGAGCATTGACAGACCCCTTGCCGATGTGGCCGGTGCAGATGAGCTGTGGGTGAAAACAGACGACCCCGACGCGGTCATTCGTCGTGCGACCGGTCTACTCGGGTCTGGACTCGATTTTGTAGTGACCGCCCGCGGTTCCGCTGCTGACTTTGCGGGGCGACCCGTGCAGATAGGTCTTGTCGCCATTCTGTTCGTAGGTGCCGTGACGTCTGTCGTGTTGGCGTTGGCGGGAGTCGTCGGGTACGTGCTACTTGCTGTCTCGCGCCGTGCGCGCGAGATGGGAGTTCTCAGGGCGATGGGCTTCCCCCGTCGTGGGGTTGCGATGACGTTCGCTCTTGAGCAAGTGGTGGTCCTCGGCCTTGGTTCGGTGGTCGGCGTGTATGGGGGTGTGCAACTGATGCGGCTCATGGGGCCGTTTCTCCAGCTTGGCGAGACGGCCACGATCGTCGAACCGCCGGTTCGCCTCGCAGTCTCGATCCCGGTTCTGCTTGCTTATGTGGGGGTTGTTGCCGCACTCCTGGTTGGTGCGGTCCTGTGGGCAACCCGGCGAGTGTCTGCTTCGCGCATGAGCGAGGTTCTGAGGGAGGTCGAGCGATGACAGCGGCGATGGTCGAGTGTGTTGATCTCATCAAGATTCATAAGCAGGGCAACCTTGAAGTGGTGGCATTGCATGGCCTCAATTTCGCAATGGAGAAGGGGGAGTTCGTTTCGGTTGTTGGGAGGTCCGGCGCCGGCAAGTCGACTCTGCTTAGGGTGCTGGCCGGTCTCGAACAGCCGTCGGCCGGATCGGTCACCGTTGACGGAGTTCGCCTGTCCGGTATCGACCGGCGCGATCTCACCAACTACTACCGCCGCAATGTGGGCTTCTTGTGGCAGGACTTTCACCGCAACCTTTTGCCATACTTGAAGGTGCGCGCCAACGTTGAACTGCCCATGCTTCTCGCGGGCGTCGGCACTCGAAAGCGAAAAAAGAGGGCCTTCGACTTGCTCGATGCGGTCGGTCTACGGAATCTAGCCTTCGCCAAAGTGGGCACAATGTCGGGAGGCGAACAGCAGCGCCTGGCAATGTGCGTCGCGCTCGCAATGCAGCCAAAGCTGCTGCTTGCTGATGAACCGACGGGCGAGCTTGATACGCCTGCCTCGATCGGTATCTACGACTTGTTGCGCAGCATGTGCGAAGACAGCGGACTGACAGTCCTGGTGGTCACTCACGACGTGGCGCTAGCAACTCGCACAGACCGGATTGTTCGGCTCGCCGACGGCAGACTTGTGACAACCCAGGGCGGTGTTGACGAAACAGTTGTCCAGGTGTCAACGGACGGTGCGGTCCAGTTTCCTCGCGAAATGCTGCGAGCTGCCGGAATCGGCTCAACAACCCGAGCCAGACGCACGGACGAAGGCATCGTCATACGTCCCATGGATAGTTTCGATGCTTGAACTTCGCAACGTTTCCAAGCAATACCTCCGCGGCGCTGTCGGCGCGGCCGATGCGTCGTTTCGGGTCGAACGAGGGGAGTTCCTTACGCTGTTCGGCCCGTCGGGTTCGGGCAAGACCTCACTTCTCCAATTGGCGGGCCTGCTCATTCCGCCAGATCGTGGAGAGGTCTGGATTGATGGAGCTCGTGCAGACAACCTGTCTGAGGCAAGCGCGGCCGAGATCCGACGGACCAAGCTAGGTTTTATCTTTCAGACATCCGGTCTCCTGCCGCTTCTGTCGGCTCACGAAAACATTGAGGTTGCGTTGCGGCTGCTTGGTGTCGGCCGGAGGGCGAGATCGAGTGCAACCGACCTTGCTCTCGCCACAGTAGGGATGAGCGACCGAGCGGAACACCGGCCGGAGGAATTGTCCGGAGGAGAGCAGCAGAGGGTGTCGATTGCACGGGCGCTGGTCCATGAGCCCGCGTATCTCCTGGCGGATGAACCCACCGGCGAACTCGACACAGCCACGGGGGCGGCCATTCTCGGCCTCCTGCGTGATGTCGCTCGCAACGATATGGCGATCATCATGGCATCACACGATCCGGCGGCGGTCGAGTTCTGCGATCGTGCGCTATATGTGAAAGATGGCAAACTATTCCACCCACCCAAGGATGAGCTGGTGCGGTGGCTCACCGATGGGACGCCGATCAGCGTCGAGTAGCCGACTGACGGCCGCGACCTAACGTGTTACTGGGTGGAATCGGTGACGCCGATCGGTCTCGGGAGCACATGCATGGCGGGAAGGTTGTTTGCGGTCGGGGTCGTCAACTTCTTACGATGAGTCACGAGTGACACGCAATTGAAGGAAGACGAGCATGCATGGAATCGACTGCTCGCTCTAGTGGGCGTCATAATCGGAATCATCGGCCTATCCATGGAAGGGCTGACAACCGCCGGTGAGCCGTTCATGGCAGACCTCAGCAAAGCGATTGACGGATTCCCAGACGGGATCCCCACTATCTGGGGAGGGCTAGCGTCCTGAGCACAGCCCATCGTCGCGCTCTTGATCCTCGCGGTAGTCGTGTTCGCCTTGTCGCCCCGACAGGGCCGTTGCCATGGACCGCAATTCGACGATGACGGTCGCCGTGATTGGTGTGGCACTGCTCGCCTACGCGGCGTACAAGATGATCGACACAGGTACCGATGCCGACAACCTTGCGGCTGCCTTTGCCGGTGTTGCAAGCCAGGGCGGACTCCCAGCAGCCTTCCCGGTCGACCTGGGGTTCGGGTTCCTAGTGCTCATCGTAGGTGCCGTTCTGGTGACGTTTGGCGGCGCAATAGGCTTTATGGCGAGCACCGACGACTAATCATCTCGATGTTCAGCTGAACATCGAGACCAACGCACCGTAAGCGAAGCCTCCCTCACTAGGTGAAGGAGGCTTCGCTTGGACCAATCGGACCGACGCTGCGGGGGCTCCAAGTTCGGTTAGGTAGACGGTGTTGTTGCAGTTCGAAGGTCTGTCCAGCGTGCAACTTCGGCCTCCAAGTCGAGGGGATCGATTGGGGCTTCCGATTCGTATGCACCCCACTCATCGTGGGGCAGCATCCACATCACTTCGAACTCGTTGCCGTCGAGGTCAACTCCGTAGACGCTCTTCGTAGCGCCATGACTCGATTCGCCGGTGTAGGCGCCGTTGCGAACCAACGTGGCTCGGGCGTCAGCAAGCTGCTGAATCGTGTCGACTTGCCAGGCCAGGTGATACAGACCTAGAGAGCGCCCACCCTGTCTGCTTGCACTTTCACCCAGACCGAACAGCCCTAGGTCATGGTGATTCTCACCATGACCTAGGCGCAGGAAGGCTGCGTTGGCCCGCGGTTCGCGGGCTATCACTGTCATGTCGAATGTCGTCGTCCAGAAGTCAACCGAGCGTTCCAAGTCTGACACGAACAGCACCGCGTGGTTCAAGCGAACCGCAGGGATGCTCACCCCTCGTCTGTCTGTTTGATGGCTTCGATGTCGATCTCCAGTTTTGCGATCTTGCCCACCATCATGCCACCTGCTTCGAGGGCCTGGTTCCATGTGAGGCCGAATGCTTCGCGGTCGATTTCTGTCGATGCGGAGAACACCGCCCTCGTGCTACCCCACGGATCGGTTGCTTCGCCGCCGTACTCCAGCTTGAGAGTCACGAGGTTGGTTGTTTCGCGAATCGTGAGTTGTCCGTCAATGGTGAAAGTGCCATCGCCGGCGTCAACGACAGTCTTGCTTTCGAATGTGGCTGTTGGATACTGCTCAACATCGAAGAAGTCGGCCGAGCGCAGATGATCGTCTCGATCGCTGACACCGGTGTCGATCGATGCAACATTGATGGAAATCGTCGTCGTCGACGCGAGCTGGTCTTCGGTTACGTTGATCTCACCGGAAAAGTCAGTGAAACGTCCTCTGACCTTTGCTACGACCAGGTGCCGGATGGTGAGGCTGATCGCTGAATGTGCTGGGTCGATCACGTAGCGACCGGGGGCCGGCAGCAATGATCGGCCGTCTGGTGCTGGTGCTTCGGTTGGTGATTGCTGGGTCATGAGGGTCCTTACGAGTTAGTAACTGACTTCGTAATAGTTGACTCTACAGCGATAATAGTTGACGTGTCAATAACTTTTGTGATAAATTTCCTTTCATGGTCGAAAGCAGCATCTTTGACGATCGGATTACATCCTTTGGCCGCCTCATCGAGGTCAGAGCGCGACTCGACCGCGAGTTTGGGCGGTCGCTGGAGGAGGCTCATGGCCTTTTGCAGACGTGGTTCGAGGTGCTTCTCCGTATCGGAAGAGCCGGGGAAGCGCGACTCAAGATGTGCGACCTAGCCAATGAAATTGCTCTCACCACCGGCGGAGTAACTCGGTTAATCGATAGAATT
This sequence comes from Acidobacteriota bacterium, assembly GCA_022562055.1. Taxonomy (NCBI): domain Bacteria; kingdom Pseudomonadati; phylum Acidobacteriota; species Acidobacteriota bacterium. Next base: position 52,384 of record JADFQA010000017.1, read on the forward strand.
GTCGAGGCGGGTTACGTTCAACGAACGCCATCGGATTCGGATCGTCGGGTGTTGTATCTGGAACTCACGGAATCGGGTCACGACATCCTCGAGGCCGCATGCCGCACCCATCTCAAGGATCTAGACGAGCAGATGTTTTCACGTCTCACCCGTCGCGAGGCTCAGCAACTCGACTCGCTGTTGGAGAAACTGCGCTGAACCGGCGGTAGCACGGTCGGCGGACCGTGTTGCTAGATGATGTGATCGTCCATGCCGGAGATCTGACGCAAGAGGTCCGTTCGGTCGGTGTGACACGTTCCGGGTCAGTGCAACACCGAGTCTCGGCAAGCAGGAGTATGGCCTGCTGCCTAATTCACATAGTTGATGTTGACAGCGCTCGGAACAGCGCCTACTCGGGGTGGATCACATGCCAGTCATCGATGAGTCCGATATGAATCGATCGCCCGTCTCTAGCGAGTATGTCAACCGTGCATCCTTGGGTCGACACGAAGCGGATGGTCGGCGGGACCGGTCGTTCTTCCGTTTTTTCCCGATGCTCCTAGGATCTCAGCAGCAGTTCTTCAGCGCTACGACCCAGCACCCATTCGAGGTCTTCATCGGGGAGTCCGCACCGTTGTACCTTGAGCAGCTCGACGACCGAGTCGTGAAACGGGGTGTCGGAACCAAACAGGACCCGCTCGCGGCCCACACGTTCAACAGCTTCAACAATCTTCGTGGGCATTGGCATGCCTGATGTCTCGAGATAGACATTGGAATTGCGCTCCGCAACGTCGATCGCGGCGTTTATGTAGATAATGTTGCCGTGACCCATATGTCCGAGAATGACGGGCACGTCAGGGAACTCCACCACAAGCTCTTCGATACTCCACGGCAAGGTAAATATGGGGTGTCCACAATGAATGAGAACCGCTCCGCCCTGGTCCCGGACTACCTCCATGATGGGGTGAACGAGCGGATCGTTGGGGTGGTATCCATCGAGCAGGGGATGGAGTTTCACACCGACGAAGTCCTCAGAGGCGAGAAACCGCGAACACTCAGCAACAACATTTTCCATCCTGGGGTTAGCCCAGTAGAGAGCGTGCACAGTCCCGATCGAGTCGACGGTACGCTGGACAAGGTCGTTGTCGGGATGAAACACCACCCCGCCGTCGATTCCCGCATCGCGCATGACGACACCAAGACCAGGACCGTCTAAAGATACGCCGAACATGGGGAAGTCCCCTACATGCATGTGTGCGTCGAAAATCATTTTCTATTTCCCTTCGTGGCTGAGTGACTCAGGCGTTGCTTAACCCCGCAAGTCGCTGCCCGTTTCGCCCAGTGGAGGTACCTGAAAGACGAGAGTCGGTTGCGAGGCAACAGAAAGCGACGGCAGGATGAGTCTTACTCCTTGTTCCGAGAGGCCATGGTCATCAAATGTGATGAGGAACGGCGCTACATCCTCTGGTCCGGGAGGACCCACTTCGGAGAAGGACGTTTCTACATCCCGCGATCCGTCATTGGGCACGAGGCGAGCGTCACGCAATGCCCACCGATCCACTCCAGCCCTAGTGATCTCGCCTGCGATCATGTAGCGACCAAGCGAAGATCGTACGACTGCGACGATACGCACTGCGCCGCTATCAGTCCCAACTGGTTCAACGCTGTCGCCAGGAACGACGAGGTTGGAAATCCATGTACCGTTCCGTTGAAAATCAACCAATTGAAACTGCAAATTGGAGTTCAGTTCCATCACGAACTGGTCAAATGTTGTCCGGTTTGCCTGGCCAGACCCTGTGCTGCGGTCTTCTGTAATCTCAGCCTCGAACAACACTTCTGAGGCACGCTGACCGTCGGCAACGCGAGGCACTTGTTGCAAGATCACTTCCTCCATGGGGTGCTGCCCGCTGACCGCTTCCATCACGCTCATGAACTCAGCGAACACTCTCGCAGCGCCTGTCGAGACAGAAAGCATCGCATCCGCAGAGTCTGACCCAAAGAAGGTCTGAAGAACTTCAGTGGCTGCTCTCTCAGCTGGATCATCGCTCTTCGGGGCTTCGTCAACCCGGCGCGCCAGCCACCACCGGGGCGATACTTCTCGGGCTGCATCCGGATACACGCGAGTGTCTCGAGATATTGTCTGCGTCGATACGGTCAGAGGGGCAGTGGCGCCGTTCGCTTTCGTGGCGCAACCGGTTGCGATTACAGCCGTGGCGAGAGCCAACAAGGTCAGAATTCCTCGGTTTATGCGCCTGGATCGGGCTTTCGTCACCGTTCTCCCCTCACATACGGTACAGCGAGCGATTTGGGCAGGTAATCGTTGCGACCGAAGAGTGCTAGTGCGACAAGCACCACAACGAATGGCAAGCTGTTGACGATCTCCGGTCGGACATCGATGCCGAAGAGTTGGAGTGCTGTCGTCGCGGCCGTGGCGAATCCGAAGAGCAGTGCGCCTGCCGCGAGCCACACTGGACGTCCTCTGGCGAGCATCGCGAGAACGAGAGCCATGAATCCTCGCCCACCTGTCATGAATGGGATGAAGTTACCGGAACTGATCAGCGAAAGATATGCCCCGCCCAAGCCGGCGAACACACCCGCACCGGTTGCAGCTAGAGATCGAACGAGAACAACATTGACACCTGCTGTATCAACAGCCTCCGGCAATTCACCCGTTGCGCGGATCGCTAAGCCCCACGGAGTCTTTTGGAGCATCCAGCCAGCAAGCAGAATAGCTAGAAGCGTTAGATAGACCATATACGGTTCCCCAAAAACGACTCGACCAACTACCGGAATGTCGGACAGCCATGGGATGTACACGGTCGCCGGCTTGCCGAGCCTCGGATAGGTGTCGGCGAACAAAGCTGCATGCAGCAGACTTGTCAGACCCTCGGCGCCCAGCAGGACGCCGATACCCACAACAATCTGATCGAGGCCCCATCGCACGGACAGGACCACCATCACAAGAGATGCCGCCGCGCCGGCGACCGCTCCCCCGAGGAAGCCCAACCATATCGAATCAGTGGCGACGGCGACGGCGAAGCCACCAAATGCCCCCATCAGCATCATTCCTTCAAGCCCGACGTTGAGTACTCCGGCGCGCTCTGATACAAGTTCTCCGATACCTGCCAGCATCAACGGAATTGCTGCTGCAACGGCACCAACCAGTAACGCGGTTATCAGGGTTTCACTCATCGCTTAAACCTCCCTTGGGGAGGAGTCGGTCTGACATTGCGTTCCACACGGATCGATCGCCCCGAACTTGTTTCGCTTCGAAGTACTCAGCGACAGTCATGAACAGCAGAACGAGCGCGACTATGAGCAAGCCGAAATCGTTGGGTAGGCCTGCATTGCGGGTCGCTAGCTCGCCGCCAATGGAGAGCACCGATAACAAGAACACCAACGCAATCGTCGCCCACCCATTCATCCGCGCAAGGAATACAAGCGGTACCACGACCAGACCAAAGGCAGGGTTCCAACCCGCCCGCACGAACCCTTGCACACCGAGCACCTCTACACCACCCGCCAACCCCATCAGCATTCCACTCACAAGGAAAGTCACAACGATCAGTTTGGGGACCTTTAAACCCGAATGGTGCGCTGCCTTCACGTTAGCGCCGAGTACTTTCAATTTGAGGCCGAAGGATGTGCGGGTGATCATGAGGTGTACGGCAATGACGGCGACAAGTCCTACGACAACCCCTAAGTGCACCCGTGTACCAAACAGTGTCGGTAAACGATCGGATACATCCAAGACCCTGGTACGAGGGATTTGCAGGCCCTGTTCATCGGTGAGGAACACGACTTTGACGAGAAGACTGGCAAAGTTGACACCGATACTGCTCATCATCAATGTCGTAATGATCTCGTTGATCCCGTACCGGGCCTTCATCATGGCGGGGACAATCGTCCACACGGCGCCGACGGCTGCTGCCAACATGAGCAGGAGAACCAACATGAGACTGCGTGGTATCGCATCAGACACGGTAGCTGCGAGACCGCCTGCCAGGGCAGCGCCGAGCAAGAATTGACCGTCGACGCCAAGGTTCCAAATGCCAGCACTGAACGACACGATGAGTCCCGCAGCGATGATGAGCAGAGGTGCCATACGAATCAGGGTTTCCTGAAGCCCCGAAGGGCTGATGATTCCTCTGTGAATGATGGTGCCGTAGAACGCGATCGGGTCCTCGCCGAGTATGAGGATCAAAAGCCCACCGACGAGCGTGGCCGCGAGGAGAGGCAGGACGGCGAGCGCCATGGCGCTCCGGATCTTTTCCTTCCGGCCTAAACCATGTGACTGCGCTGTAGTGCCTCCCGACTGGCGGGAGTTTCCTCCCCGACCATCCCCGCCGACGCTCCCCCCTGTGGGTTCGGTCGGTGTAAGGTCTGAAGCTCTCACGACACGGCCGTGCCGACCATGAGGTCCCCGATGCGTCGCTCTGCGCCGGGCCGATTCTCGACGATCCCCACAACGCGGCCCTTCATGAGGACTGCGACACGGTCACAGAGATCGAGGAGCTCCTCGAGGTGACTCGAGATGATGACCGCACTCACACCTTCGGCGGCCATCTGGCGGATTCGCTCGCGAACCATCAACATCGTTCGAACGTCGAGTCCGTGTGTCGGCTTGTTGTAAATAATAATCCGCGGACCGGACGTCGTGTCGCGGGCGAGGATCACCTTTTGGATGTTGCCACCAGACAGCTTGCTGATGTTCGTTTCGGTGTTGGGCAACCGAATATCGAAGTCCTTAACCGCTGACTCGGCGTTGCGTTGAATCTCCGCTGCTTGGATGATGCGTCGCTTCCAAAAGGGAGCGTCACCGATCCTCTTGAGGACCAGGTTGATCGATACGCTCATCGACGCAACTGTCGCCTCGCCCCTTCGGTCATCGCTCAAGTAGCGCAGACCCAGCTGTCCACGCGAGTAAACGTCCAAGCGGTCAATCCGTCGGAAATACCCATCATGAAGCAGTTGTATCTCACCATTGTCCAGCCTGCGTTGACCGGCTAATACCTCGGCAAGTTCAGTCTGGCCATTACCGGCGACACCCGCTATGCCAAGGATTTCGCCCTCTGCGATCGTCAGTTCGATATCGTGGAGGCCGTGGCTGGACGGTGAAGAGTCAAGCGACACATTGATCATCTTCAAGAGCGGCTCTCCAATCGTTCGAGTGTGCTGGTCGAGCACCTTTTCGCGAGGATGTTTCGCAGAGACATCGACATGCATCTCAGCAACATCGCTTAACTCGGTACCTTCCGATCCGAACATGATCTCAACGATTCGATCGCGTAGCCGGCTGGGGTCTTCTGATCGCAGCTCCTGTTTTTCGATCGTTCCTGCGACGCGGCCCTGCCGCAGGACGGTAATTTGATCCCCCATCTCGATCGCTTCATGAAGCATGTGGGTGATGAAAACGATTGCAAGACCGCTGGCTTTCAGTCGCCGGAACATTTTCGCAAGCTCGGTAACACCCGAAGGAGCCAACATCGATGTTGGCTCATCCAGAATGAGAGCGACTTTTCCTTTCCACAGGGCCTTAATGATTTCGATAACCTGTTGTTCATCCAGAGCAAGGTCCCCGGCAATGGCCGCCGGATCGATATTGGCGCCCAACAAACTCGCTAGCTCATCGAGGCGTCTGAGTCCTTCGGCCTCGTCGAGCGTCATGCCTTTGGTGTTCCCCAAGATGAGGTTTTCGAGCACAGTGAGAGTTGGGACGAGGGTCGCATGCTGATACACGGTTCCGATGCCGAGATCAAGCGCCTTGCGTGGAGAGTCGATCTCGGTCTCGATCCCGTTGATCAAGATGGTTCCTGCATCCGGAACAGTCATCCCGCTAAGAATGCTGATCAGCGTTGACTTACCAGCACCATTCTCGCCGAGAAGACAGTGAACCTCTCCTCTATCGATCGATAGGGAGATGTTGTCGTTCGCCAGGACGCCGGGGTATCGCTTCGTGATACCGATGAGGTTGATCAGGGAGGAGTCCGAGTTCCCGCTGGGGTTCGTTGATTCCACATCCATGTGGCAGTTCTCCTACGATATTTGGTCGACTACCTGTCGCGGGACGCGCTTTAGAATATAGGAACCCGGCACCCACGTGGCGCCGGGTCCCACTCACTACTCGTCCTATGTCGCTATCCGCAACCGATGAGTTCCTCGATCTCGGCGCGGGTCTCAGCGGCGGGCACCGAGATTGAGCCGTCTACAACTCCAGCTTTTGCCGTTTCAAGCGTAGTCCACAACTCGTCGGAGATGTTTTCTGTCTGGAGAAGAGCAATGCCACCTGTTGCCAAGTTCAGATCGTAGTTGTGGTCGCCGAACGTCCCGGCTTCGACATCCCTGATCGCCTGTAGGTAGGTCGGCCCGAAGTCCCACAGTATTGACGACAGCAGAACATTCTCGTCGTCAACTGATGTTTTATCACCGATCACATCGATGAACCAGACTTTGTCCGCCCCTGCAGGTGCGTCAGCTGTCTCGACCGCACGGATCATGCCGAACGATGAGCCATCTCCGTTGCCCAAGATCACATCGGCGCCACCGGCGATGATGCTCTCGGTCACTCGCGCACCGCCTTCGACGTCGCCGTACGCCGCTTCACCAATCTGAACGAGGAGAACCTCGATGTTCGGGTTGATGGAGCATGCGCCTGCAACGAATCCACCAGAATGCCTAGCCCAGTTGAAGTCGTCGGCTGAAATGACGATTCCGAGAGTTCCCGTCATCGTCGTCTCTGCTGCGAGGATACCTGCTAGATACCCTCCCTCCTCGGCGCTCGTGCCTACGAACGCGGCGACGCCGGACTCCAAGGCATCGGGCGAGCTGTACACAACGACCCGTACACCGGTCTCGAGAGCGACTTCCTTTGCCGCGTCCCCGAATCCAGACGCGTGTGCGAAGATGAGGTCAGCCGTTTCTGCAAGTTGTCTAAGGGTTTGTGTTGGAGCGTCGTAGCCCAGTCCACCGGCTATCTCAATATCTATTCCTGCTGCCGTCGCCGCGGCCTGGGCACCCTCTACTCCCTGCTGGTTCCAGCCGAAATCGACTGGTTCCTCTGGCGTGGCTACAGCCACCTTCAAGACTGTCGTGGCTGGTGCTGCGACTGTCGTGGCTGGTGCGGCTTCGGCGGTTGTCGTCGTGTCAGCTGTGCTGCCGCAAGCCGCTCCAACGACAGCGAAAACAACGAGAACAACGAAGCCAGGCAGCCGTGCTCGTCCTCTGATCCCAGTTCGTCTACCCATTGTCCTCTTCCTCTCGTTCGCCCAAACCGACAACCGGACCCGGTTTCCCGTTCCCCGCTCTCTCGGCCCTCATGCCTGCGGAATGATATCCCATCTCATGTTGACAGTCAACAGCTAGCACAGAGTGAACATGAAGCGCGTATCAGGAACAGTTCAGGATCACCTTTGTCGCCGACCGAGAATCAAAAAGCTCGTAACCGTGCGCGGCGTCTTCCAACGGCATGCGATGACTTAGCACCACTGTCGGATCAAGAACGCCCTTCATCATTAGGTCAAGAAGTCGAACTCGGTCGTTGAACGGATCACCGATGGTGAAGACAAGCGAGATTTCGCGCTCGAACATATGGCCGTTATCGAGTGGGTAGTCTGGTTCAAAATGCGCGCCAACCACTGACACGACGCCGCGGCCGCGCACAAGTCCGAGAGCCTGTGTCAGCCCTGCGGGACTTCCCGCAGCCTCCACGACCACATCTGCGCCGAGACCGCTGGTGAGTTCGTCTACTAGTGTCGACGATCCCTCAGGCGCAACTGCCTTGGCCCCCAGTTGCTTGGCTAAATCTCTTCGCTCGGGAATCGTGTCAACTGCGATCACGCTCGCGGCCAGCCTCACGGCGCACATCACTGCCATGAGTCCGACTGGCCCACAGCCGATGATCACCACAACGTCTCCAAGGCTGGTGCCTGCTCGCTTCAGAGCGCCGAATCCCGTTGGGAGCACATCCGCGAGGAAGACCGCAGCCTCATCTGATACAGCATCCGGCAGGGACATCAGTACGCGGTCTGCTTCAGGAACCCGGACGAACTCGGCTTGGCCGCCGTCGAGCCTGGGATACACCCCCGAATACCCGAAGAGGCTTCGACTGCTGCACTGGGATGGCCGACCAGCAAGACAATGATCGCAGATACCGTCTGAGATTGTGCTGGTAGCAACCACCCGCTGTCCGAGCTTGACTCGATCCACCGAAGTGCCGATCTCCACGACCTCACCGACGAATTCGTGGCCTAGAACTGTCCCGTTCTCGAAGCCGGGCGTGAACCCGTGGAATGGGAGGAGATCAGCTCCGCAAATCGCACTCTTGCTTATCCGCACGATTGCATCGCGCGGATCAATTATCTCGGGATCGGGCACGGACAGGACCTGTACGTCCCCCGGTTCTACTAGGACAACCGCTCTCATTCGGACGGCTCCTTCTTCATTCGTCGAAACACTCATCCGCACACACGTCGAAGCCGACACCCCAGACTTTCAGGGGAGTCTCAGCCCCAACGTGCGGTAGTCGAGATTGTGGTTACCGCGTCAAAATCACAGATTTGGTGTCGCACTCAGTGCTTGCATTGCGACTTCGATTCCCTGACCGATGTCGACCTCGCACCCGAGGTCTCGCAGGCCCTGCCCGAGGGCAGATAGTCCAATGATGGGGTGGAGGCTTCGCGCGGTCTCTCCCATGTGGCCGATCCTCACGAGGTTGCCCGCACCGAGGGCTCCAGAGATCATGACTCCGTACCGTTCGCGAATATGATCACGTACTTGGACGTCGGTGAGACCTTCGGGCAGCTTCACCGCGGTTACCGAGTTTGCAGCTGTCCGAGAATCCGACGGCCAGAGTTCGAGGCCCATGGCTACCACACCCGCGCGGCATGCCGCAGCTGTGGCGGCGTGGCGCGCAATGGCCGCTTCAACACCTTCCTCGAGGATCTGTTCACATGCTGCGATAACCCCGTTCACGTCCGACACTGAGGGGGTGTAGGGGTATTTGTCCCCTTCGAGCCATTTCGTCTTCCAATCGAGAATCGAGAGGAAAGAATCGTGCGGAGCATTCGGATTCTTGGCGATGAGATCCCAACCCGCCTGACTCACCGCGATTAGCGACATGCCGCTAGGCCCCCCAAGGCACTTCTGGGGCGCTGAAATACAGATGTCAAGGCCCCATTCGTCCGGGTGAAGTTCAACGCCGCCAAGAGAAGCGACTACATCGATAAGCGACACAATGTCGTGCCTGCGACAGATCTCACCGATCTGTTTCAACGGAGACACGGTGCCGCACGGGGTCTCGACATGAACGACCGTGAGAAGTTCGACGTCGGGGTGAGCGGCCGCAACTTCTTCGATCATCTCTGGTGCTGGGACCTCACGGAATCCTGTCTCGATCTCGATGACCTCCGCTCCGTGACCAGCGAGCCAGTAACCCATTCCCTTGCCGTAGGGACCGTTCGCCAGGTTGATTACCTTCATTCCGGGCCGAACGACTCCCACGACAGCCGCTTCAAGCCCGAGGACGGCCTCGCCCTGCATGAGAATAATGTCGTTTTCAGTTCCGTACACCTGTCCGACTAGATCTCCGAGCATCCGGAAACGCTCGAGAAAAGCGGGATCGTAGTGATACGAAACAGGTGATCCCTGCGCCGCTAGAACGCGGGCCGATACCGTGGTGGGTCCTGCCGCGAGCGTAAAAGCGGGGGGACTGGTGGACATGGGCTTCCTCCTTGTCGCATGAATTTACGATGTCAAGCATGAATGGACGGGAACTAAAAAGGCTCCTCCTCCACCTCCACCGTAGAGGGAGTACTGTCAACAGTCAACAGCTAACGAGGGGTGGGAGGGCAACGAGGGCGTGTACTTCCGGCGGCCGGCAGCCTGGAGGCTGTCCGCGACGGCGCCACTCTCTGTGGTGGCCGGACGGGGCCTCACCGCTTACGAAACACCAACCACGCAATGAGCAGTCCCGTTGCGGCGATCACCACGGGGATCACTCGGGTTAGGAGGGGGCGGGCCATGGCAGAGCCGAGATCAAGATACTCCTTACTTTCCGGTGGCTCCGTCTCGCGAGTTTCCTCACCACCGGACAGCTCCGACTGGAGTCGATCTGCGAATTGATTGATTATCTTCTCAGCGACATCCTGAATGAGTCCCCTTCCCATTTGGGCCGGTCGCCCTGTGATAGCAAGTTCGGTTGCGACGTTCACGATGGTCCCACCGGCGTCTCTCACAAGAGTGGCAACAACTGTCGCTTTTGCGGTTCCCCCACCCCGTCTGTCCTTTGCTGACCCCTCGATAACCATCCGTCGAAGCAGTGCATCTTGCTCAACAACGCTGGCTAAACCTTCATATTGGATTTTCATGGGTCCTAAACGCACCGTGATGGATCCCACGAGCTCGTCTCCGCGTACCTCGTGTAGTTCGGCACCGGGCATACAACGGGCGACCATTGGGAAGTCCGTAAGAGCATCCCATGCCTGATCGATCGACGCCGCGATTCGAAAACTATTCGATAAATTCATTTCGGGTCTCCTGATTGACCGCTTCGTTCCCCGCTCATGTACCTGCACTCGATCCGAGCGCCTGACCGAGACATTGCACCACTGCTCTTCCGACGAGGACACCCGCAAGGTGACGTTTGTACTCGACTGATCCGTGCAAATTGTCGATCGGTTCGACGCTGGCTTCAACGGCCGCTACAGCTTCAGCGACCGCTGACTCGAGGGAGTCCCGCCCAACCCCGATAAGTGTTGCTTCCGCTTCCGCGATCCTTATCGGGACAGAGCCCACTGAACCCACGGCAATCTTCACGTCGATCGCTCGGCCTGCCTTCGCAGTGCCTGCCACCGTCACGGTCACCGCGGGACGCTCCTGAAAACGAATCCGCTCGTGGACAACGAAGGTTCCAGCGGCAAGAGCAGGGACGACAATCGTCTCTATCAACTCAGCATCACCGAGCGTCGTTTGATATGC
>JADFQA010000018.1 GCA_022562055.1 Acidobacteriota bacterium
ATCGGGATCACATTCTTGGTGACCTGGCGACCGCTGCCCCTTCGTTCCTGTGACCTCCACCTAGCGGAGACAGGTGGACCCGCGGTGCTCTCCTCGACACGGGAGCGGTCTGTTTCGACCCACTCTCCACTCACGCAGTGCATGACGCGGATGCACTTGATCGTCAGAAGTTTCGTCGGGATCGTGACGGTGACCTTGTTCGCTGCGCCCATGGCCTCGATTCCGAGAAATACATCCTCCAGCGCCGATGAATCAAGATTCGACAGATCGGCACCCGATATTCCGTTGCCGCCGAAGCGAGAGTTGGGCCCAGCGCCCAGAATAGTGATGTTCCCGCCTGCGACCCTGAAGGTTTTTTCACTCTCGACAACGATCTTGCTCGAGCCATCGACGCAGTCGGGTTTGGGTGCTGGATCGACCGGGGGCGGGGGAGGAGGGACGATAACTCCGGGCAACCCAGAGTCCGGATCGTCACCAGGCTCGCTCTCGTCACCAGGCTCGCTCTCGTCACCGGGCTCGCTCTCGTCACCAGGCTCGCTCTCGTCACCGGGCTCGTCTGTTGGCTGCGCTTGTTCACCTCCGAGCTGGTCAGGCGTAGCGGGTGCCTCCTCGGGGTGCGCCTCTAAACACTCGTCGTAGATGCGGCGATATGCCTCCATTGACGCACGAGCTTCGTCGAGCATGCGGCTGTGGATGTCCGCAATCGGGTCATCTGTCCCGACGCGGTCGTCGGCCTCCTGTTCTAGGCGCGTGAGACGATCAACGCTCTCGCGCCAGAGCTCGTGAGACTTGTCACAGAGGCGATGGTCTGGAGGTTCCTCGTCGGGAATGTCCTCACCTCGGGGCGGGAGGAACACCTCCTCAGCTTCTTCAAAGTCGCCGAAGGTGGGGAGGTCAAGCCCATCGACAATTTCGATGTCGTCATCTATGAACTCACCTGCATCGCCTCGATCGAAGCGATACAGGCGCTTCGGTCTCTGGAAGAAGAACCAATAGAACCCCCAGCCGAACAGCAGCACCAAGATCGCAATGAGGATGAGCAGCAAGAAATCAATGCCCGAATCTCCCGTGGTATCAGCGCCAGCGTCGGTAGAACCCTCAGTTACCGGCGGTGCGGTTGCCTCGGTGGGGGGTACGATTGTCTCGGTTGGAGCGGTGGTCTCCTCAGTAGATGGTGGCGAAGTTTGTTCGGTTGGTGGGGCTGTCTCCTCGGTCGGAGGGGCTGTCTCCTCGGTCGGAGGAGCGGCCTGGCCATCTACGAGAAACTGGAAATATCCTGGCGGCAGGAACAACTCTGCCCGCCATTGCTGAACGCACCCGTTGCTGTCATAGGCGTACTCACCCGCCAGAACATCGCCATTGTAGGCGAGAACCGTCCAGTCCTCTTCCGTGATTTCGGGCTCAATGAACGGATCCCCGGTTTCATTGAGTCTCAAACGTCCGGCGTCGCCCGTTGACGTCTGTAGTAGGTCGATGTATCGACCCTGGTCGTCTTCACCGAGTTCTGCGGTGTAGACGTCGGTGTAGTTCTCAAAACCGCAGGCCCCGTCAGTCTCATCGAAACTTGCCTCAAAGGAGGCTGTGTCTCCGACAGCGGGCGCATTTTGTGCCGAGACAGGCAGCGCGCCGAGCACCACCCAAACCACCGTGATTGCTAGTGCCAGAGTTCGTCGCATAGGTTCCGCCTCTCGATTGAGACTAACACTCACGTCTAGTGGTCGTTGCATCATGGTTCGGCGGGCAATACCGAACCAGAGCATGCAGGTCAGATGGGGCCGCCGCCACATGGCGACAGCCCCCTCTGAACCTGTGCATTGGTGCCTACGGCGTGTGCACTCCCAGACACAATGAGAAACCCTGGTGGACTCCAGGCTTGTGGCCGCCGTCGCCCAAGTTGCCGTCATGTGCCAACGCGGCGATATGGTGCGCCGCATAATCGGAATTGCCAGGTTCGCCGCTATCGTTGCATGGCGAGCCAGCGTGTGCAGAAGCCGCTGTCGCCAAGGACATAGTGGCCGCCACGGTGATCAATCCCACCGCTAGTCGTCTCCGCATCTCATTCTCCTCTTGACCACACTGTCAAGTTTCGGTATGTCAAGTTTCGGTACCCGTGCGATGTCAAGTTCCGGTACCCGTGCGATGTCAAGTTCCGGTACCCGTGCGATGTCAAGTTCCGGTACCCGTGTTTGACACAGGTTTGATATGGGCCGCTCCGGAGGATCCCAGACGCGGCGAAACCCTTGAGAATGTCAATGTCTCAAGGGTTTCTGTTTGTAGCGGGGGCGGGATTTGAACCCGCGACCTTCGGGTTATGAGCCCGATTCTGGGGGTGCCGCTGACCTGGGGAAACCCGTGAAACGCCTGTCCTGACTGGGTTTTCGCCTCTCAACGTTTCTCACCATTTCCCGCTCCATCCCACCCTCTCGCGCGATGGACGCGCGATGGACCAAAGCCCGAGACCGGCAAGACAGGCGCATGAGACGCTCGCAGCCATCGCAGCCAGCCCTGCGATCCGAAAAGCGTCGGAGTGACACAGGCCCGCCTCGGAGCGTGCCTCCAGAAACGCTCAAGAGCCATATCGGGTCCGGGGGTGGGACTTGAATCCGCGACAAACGGATTGACAGTCCACTCAGACACTTCGCAACAGTTCCCGACATCTCGCGAAAACGCCTGCGTAGCACAGACTTCAGGCAATCGCGCCACTCAACACCTTGCAGCGTCGCGGGCCAACTCTGGACGCATTCGCGACACGCTACGAAATCCCAAGCTATGCCTGAGGTTCCATCGCTCCCTTCTCATGCGGGGAGCTGAGGAAATTCAAGCCTTTGACACCTTGGCTGCCAGTCAAGATCAGAGGGCCTCGCTGACCTGGGAGGACCTAGAAAACGGGGCGCTGGCCAGGGAATTTGTTACGTGTTGACTCCCGTCGTTTCGCGGGGCTTTTCAATCTCTCGCGGACTCCTGGCACTTGACACCTGGCTGTATTCCCGACGAGCAAACCGTAATTCGAGGTCGCGGCAGCGACCGATCACATCGCCTGGTCGTTCAGTGTCCAGGCGCCACTCTAGATTGATTGGCGCCCACACTATGAGTTGAGATACGGGGTGTCTCCCTTGGCTCTCGTAGCCTCCTCCAGAAGCCTTGCTGGCCGGGCCTGTGGATTGTGGCCGCATCGACATCTGACCGACACTGTCTGTTTCAGATGCGGGATTGCCCAATTGCCTCCTCGCCGGAGTCTCTGCAGCTTCTCTATGAAAGGTCCGAATGAGATCCTCCCGGGAGGTTCTGGGAGGCCTCTCGATTCAATGACCTTGCGTCGGATTATTCGCCGCTCTCTCTGTGGATACGGTTCCCAGCGAATGAACGTCCTGAGGTGGCCCGGAATCCCGTGTTGAGGGGTGAGCTGCCCTGTCTCTGCGCACTCGATGCAATAGGTGACATGTAGGACTCCAAGAGAGCAGGGGGCCGGGGTGCTGCAGAAAGCTCCGCCTAGGCCCAGCCTGCAGTCTCACATCGAACAAGGAGGAATTTGTCCATGATCCTCTCGCCGAACTCGACTAGCCAATGCTCGGCTTCGTTGTTGACCCCACCATTCGGATCGTCGTCTCGCATGGTTTGGGATGATAAATTGACATGACTACTTGAACGTCGGGAGCCACCGGTTCGTTGGGTCTCCTCCCCGGGAGAGCCGAGGTTATGTGATGGTTGCAAAGGCTCCCCGTGGAAAGCATCCAGATTGGACGTTCAGCGTCCAGCTTTCCAGCCGCCGTAGGCCGGATTCGTCCGAAACTGAGATCTCCTTGTTCCTAAGCGATGTCTCTCGAGACAACGAAGGAGCTTCCCGACGGTTACACACAATCGCGACCGTCGGTCTCCTGGTGATCGAACTTGTCAGGCTCGTTGTGTCGTAGCCGAAGCCCGATTTTCGATGGTCCTGGAGGAAGCAAAACTCAGAATCACCGCGCTTATTCGACCCGGCTGCGAGCTCGTCATGCAGGGTCCGGTCCCTCATTTCTTCGAAGTTCTCCGTGATCGAATCGGACATCCGGTGGACTGTTAATCCATTGGTTATAGGTTCGAGTCCTACCCGCGGAGCCCCATTCTGGCCGGATCTAAGGTCAGAAACCCCTTATGGGACAAGGGGAAACAGACATCCGAGATGTCTCAGCCCTTCGCGAGAGTTCGCGCTCTTTTGGGTCGGTTCTCATGCTCTGGTGGCCCAGACGTGGCCCAAGGAAAGGGTCGGATGGGGTTTGGAAGTCCGCTCCAGAAGCGCACCAGCAGGCACATTAGGGCTCGCCGGCCTTGCGTCTCACGTCCTTCGTCAAGCGTTACCCGTGGTGATCGACGTGAAGGATCGGCTCACCGCCCAGAAACACAGGCTCAAGCTCTACGCCGAGGGCATCACCGAACTTGCTGATCGCGATGTATTGCGTGATCACATAGACCGCTTCGACGATCTGGGGTTGCGTGAACTCGGCATCCAACCGGTCCCAAAGGCTCTTCGGAATACGGTTGGCGTCAACGCCGATCTGGACCGTCAGATCCAGCAAAGCCCGTTCCTTCTCGGTGAAGAGGTCGCTCTTCTGGTAGGCGTCGCCGTCGAGTTCGGCGATCTTTGCCGCCGAGATACCGAGCCGCTGCGACACCGCCTCGTGCTGCACGACGCAGTACTGGCACTGATTGCGGAGGGTCGCCTTGAGGATCAACAGCTCTTTGGTCTTCCAGTCGAGCTCGCCGTCCTGAAGCATCTCCAGTACCGAGTCGGTAAAGATCCGGCCCAGCTTCGGGGTGTGCCCAAATACCTTGAAGATGTTCAGCAGCATCTCGAACCGGCCCTCGGAATCGTTGTAGAAGTCGTTGGTGAGGTCGTCTGCCTGCTCTCTCTCGACATATGAAACGGACATTTGTTCTCCTTTTTGTCTCTCGACATATGAAACGGACATTTCTTTCTTCCCGGCGAGGCCACGGCGTTACATAGCGCTCATCACCATCGCCACAATGCTTCGAAGCACCTCGTGGTCTGTGCCAGCCTTGACCATCGTCCGCAGACCACTCATGCTCGTCATCAGGTAGTTGGCGAGAAGGGTCGCCTCCTTGTCGCTGCGGACACTGCCGTCCTCTTGTCCGCGCCGTGTCGCCGCTAGGAAGATCGCTCGGTACTTGTCGAAGCCTTGCGACACCTGTGCCGCCACCTGTTCGTCCCGCTGTGCGAACTCGTTGGCGGTGTTGACGACGAGGCAGCCCTTGGGATCGGTCCCCTCGACGACTTCCTCGATCGCCCAGAGCAGCGTGTCCTCGATGAACTCCCGCCCGGTCGCGGCGCCGTCGAGACTCGTGGCCAGATGGAGAGCGGTCGCTTCCTCGTACCGCTCGAGACAGCTGAGGAACAGCTGCCGTTTACTACCGAAGGCTTGGTAGAAGCTGCTGCGCGACAGACCCATCTCTCCCACGAGATCCTGCAGCGACGTCGCCCCATAGCCCTTGCGCCAGAACAGCTCCATGGCGGTGTCGAGCACCTGCTCCGAGCTGTATTCGAGCGGCCGGCCTATGGACATGCATTGGACTATAGCACCGATCGGTACAGAAGTGATAGGGCAACGGTGTCGGCGAACCGAGCCTCACCCTAAGTACACGGCGACAACCCTGGAGAGCGGTGCTTCGAGCGGCGTGAAGCCGAGAAACCACGTTCGTCTGACACAGGTGTGAGCGCGAGGCCGTCGCGCGAACTCAGACGTCACGAAACCGCGGAGAAATGCAGGATTCCGAAGGGTTCCATTCGCCGTGGAGCCAAGACTTGAAGCTGCGACCATCGGCCTATGGCCCAACTGCTATTCGGCTCTGTGACCTGTGGCCCGTGGACACCTCGTGGGTTCAGCGAATCGCAACCATCCGAGCTAACCCAAGTTGGTGGTATTTTGCGTGTCGGCCCAAAATCGTCGGTGCAGCTATCGCGAACATCCAATCCGGCAATCCCCCATCGTTGCCTATCTGTCGAAGGTCTCCGTCCAACGATCGAATGCCTCGTTGGCTCCGACGGAATCAATCGGGTCGAAACGCTACGAACAATCATGCCTCATCGTGTCATCAAACAAGACGTGCTCAGCATGGGCCGAGATCTTCGGTGACGCCGTCGCGGTCGAAGCCATGGTCGACCGCGTTGTTCACCACTCCCACATCCTCACCCTCAAAGGCGATTCCTACCGCCTCAAGAACAAACACAAAGAAATGGGAGCCACCAATGAAACCCGCTAAACCGCGCAGTATTCAACCGTCTTAGACACAGGATTCGTGGCATCGGTAGTGCGGCCTTCCGGAGTCGGCTTTAGGAACGTCTTGGCGAATCTGTGCCGCCCGTTTTGACATGCGGTGCACGGTCACTTACGCTCGCCACGATGTTGTTGCTGATGACGTGTATGTGTTTGTGTATGTGCTCTCGGGTGGACCACCCGAGCGCTGGCATCGCACGCCGTCAGCGCTCCTAACGACGCCACCGCCCTGAGAGATATTCCCTGGCTTTCGAGCCGCGTCGTACGTTCGTATCAACCACGCACCAACAGGAGTAACCCAACATGACCTATGCCAATCCTGACGCGCTGGTCTCCACAGACTGGCTCGTCGATCACCTCGACGACCCGGATGTGCGAATCATCGACGTCGACGAGGACATCACCCTTTATGAAGAGAATCACATTCCGGGAGCGATCGCGTGGAGCTGGTCCGAGGACCTCCATCACGCCGTGCGGCGAGACTACATAGACCAGGAGGGCTTCAGCTCACTGTTGTCCTCGGCCGCTGTCGGCTCGGCAACAACAGTGGTCCTGTACGGAGGAAACAACAACTGGTTCGCTGCCTACGCCTACTGGCTGCTCAAGTATCGAGGCTTTGACAATGTCAAGCTGCTCGATGGTGGCCGCACGAAGTGGGAGTTGCAGAGCCTGCCATCAACAAGCGAAGTACCGTCTCTTGAACCCACCGGATTCGAGATTTCCGGTGCCGAGCGTCCTGAGCTGCGGATCTTCCGCGACGAGGTTCTCGAGTCTGTCGGCTCGGCAACGCTCATCGACGTGCGCTCGCCCGAGGAGTTCAGCGGCGAGAAGCTGGCACCAGATCACCTGCCACAGGAACAGCCATATGTCGGCGGTCACATACCGGGGGCGAGGAACATTCCGTGGAGCAAGGCCGCGAACGAGGACGGGACATTCAAGTCTGCCGAAGAGCTTCAGGAACTGTACGGAGACAGCGCCACAGCTCAGGGAGAGACGACTGTGTACTGCCGGATCGGTGAACGCTCATCACACACCTGGTTCGTCCTCAACGAGCTTCTCGGCCACCCGAACGTCAAGAACTATGACGGATCATGGACCGAATACGGGTCACTGGTCGACGTGCCAGTGGAAGTCGGCCCCTGATCACCCCGCCACTACGAAAGGAGCATTCCAATGAGCGCCACAGATGAACTAGTACGAAACAACGAAACCTATACATCGAGCTTCGACCAAGGAGACCTGCCCATGCCGCCAGGAAGGCACTTGGCAGTCGTCGCCTGCATGGATGCACGCCTCGACGTATACGCGATCCTGGGCCTCGATCTCGGCGAAGCCCACGTGATCCGAAACGCTGGCGGCATCATCAGCGAAGACGCCATCCGGTCGCTGGTGATCTCACAACGGTTGTTGGGCACCGAGGAGATCATCCTCATCCACCACACCGACTGTGGGATGCTCACCTTCCGCGACGATGATGTGAAGGACGCGATTGCTGACGAGCTCGGCGTCAGGCCGTCGTTCGCTCTCGAAGCGTTCCCTGACCCACGACAGGATGTCCGCCAATCGATAGCCCGTCTCCAAGCGAACCCCTTCATCACACACAAGGACCAGATCCGAGGGTTCGTGTTCGAAGTTGAAACAGGGCGCCTGAACGAGGTGACCGAATAGGCGTTGACCTTGTATCTCGGTCTCTATCCGATCCCGCCGATGTCCCTCCTCCTAGGGTGAGACGCATCGGCGGGATCAGCTAGTCATGCGGCGGCGACCGGGGCTCCATCCATGTCGGAATCGTGCTACCGGTGACCGCGCATTGCGCGGTTGTTGGGTTCCGACTCGCAGTTTGAAATGATCCTGCTCCGTACGGGAAAGGTCTCAGTAGTTGGTCCATCCTCCATCGACGGTGAGCACCTGTCCGGAGACGAAGTCGCTCGCTGGGCTGGACAAGTATTGGACGGCGGTGGCAATGTCATGAGGCTGACCTCGATACTTGAGCGCCTGGACCTGCTTCATCCAAGTGAGGGTCGCCTCCGGATTCGAACCGTCTTCACTCTCTCGTTCCACCTGGATAGCGCCCGGAATCACACAATTCCCACGGATTCCATTCTCGCCCTCGCAGCGGGATAGCGAGCGAGTGAACGCGATGAGACCACCCTTTGTGGTGACATAGTGAAGCGCTCGCGAGTCCCCTGTCGTCGCCATCACGGAGCCGATCGTGACGATCTTGCCATAGCCGTTTTCCTCATTCCTTCGATCGCCGCGAGTGAAGCGACAAAGGCTCCCCGAAGGTTCACATCCATCATCCGATCCCAGTCATCGACGGTGATCTCGTCCCAAGGTAGGTGCCCAACCTGGGCTGCATTCAGGATCAACACATCGACCGTACCGAATGCAGCGCTCACTCGATTCGTTGCAGCCTCCATGTCAGGGCCACTGGCAGCATCTGCTATCACCGCCATCACGCGGTCGGACGCGAGCTCCCCAATGAGGGCTGCGGACAGGTGCTCATTGCGCTCCGTGCCGAGATGGGTGATTGCCACCTTGGCGCCAGCTTCGGTGAAACGGCGGACTATCGCTGCGCCGATGCCGCGCGCAGCGCCCGTGACCAGGGCCACACGTCCCGCGAGTGAAAACGGGTCAAATGTCTCTGCATCAGATATCAGATTTACACCTTCGGTCGGGGACGATTCGGATCATCATGCGGATGTCGCTTGGGTCATGAGTTCGGCAAGGTGTATGACTTCAATCCGGGAGCGCTCTCGCTTCAGTTGTGAAGCGAGGTACCTGTAGCAGTCCGGGTTGACCACGAGGATGCCGATGTCCCGCTGCGCTAGTTCTGCGAGTTTGGGTTCTAGGACCAGCCGGGCGTCCGTAGGGCGCAACAAGGCGTACGAGCCGGCCGCACCACAGCAATCCGCCGCAGTATGGAGAAGTCGACGCCAATCTTCCTCGGTGGGTTCACCCTTGCTTCGCCTTGGAGCCGAGATCATCGCAGCCAACACTCTTCGGGTCATCTCATCTTCGGGTTCGCCTTGACTTTGCGCCAGGCGTCTCATCGCCTCCGAAAAGCGAGAAGTTCGACTAAACCTGATGAGAGATCCAGGCGCGGATGCCAGAAGTGATGTTCCCCCGTTTCTCCGGACACGGTGGTGTTCCGGGAAACCGGAGGAAGATCAAAGACTGTTCAGAGACACATCGCCATCAGCCGCCACCGGCCGAGCACCACCATAAAACCTGGCGTTGGAGCGCGGCCACGTGAAACCGAACGCAACGAAGAGCTCGGGACCGAGCGCATCAGCCCAACGTTTCGTCGTGCCACCGATGCCTTGCTGCTGACAACGGGGAACCTAGCCACGCAGCCGCAATCGAAAACACGATGGTGCGGGGTTGCTAGCGCACGATCGCACGACTCGAGACGACGCGTGGCGCCTACGATTGGGTTATGCATGTCAGCGCAGACACTCTTGTTGAAGCTCTCCGCACGCGCGGACTACGAATCACCGCGCCGCGCCGCGCAGTGTGCGAGGTAATAGCCAGCGGACATGACGACCACCTCGATGCTGCAGCCATCGCTGAAACTGCAACCACGCCGTCTGGCCCCATCGACACCGCCACCGTGTATCGGACATTGGAAACCCTGACCGAGGCCGGCATCATCACGCACACGCATCTCCCCCACGGTGCAGCGGTGTACCACCTCGCTGACAGCGCACCACACGCCCATCTCGTGTGCGACACATGCGGCTCGGTGACAAGCCTCGACACCGCAGCAACGCGCCCGATCGAGTCACGCATCGAAAAGACAACTGGGTTCGCCCCCGACCTCGCCCACTTCGCAATCAGCGGCCGATGCGAAAAGTGCCACGACCCGAACGAAACGCCCTAACCGGACTATGTCTGCGAACGTCGGGCACTTGAACGAACGCCAAAAGGCGTCGGCCTACGCGATCCGGTTTGCAATGAGGACCGCATCATCTGCCAGTGAGGTGAGACCGATTCCTCGGTAGCCCCATCCGGCGACGTGTAAGTTCGGGTGCTGGTCGAGGGCGGTGTCGAGTTTCGCCAACCAGGACATGTGACCGAGGTTGTACTGAGGGATTCCTTGATTGCGGATCGTCGCGGTCCAGGTCGGGTGAATCGCCTCGCCAAGCATGCGGCCGACCTCGGTGCACGCCAACTCCACGAGTCCGGCATCATTGAGCTCGAGGATCTCGGGATCGGCAGAGCCACCAACGATGACCTTGATGAGAGCGTGCCCCTCGGGAGCGCGCGCAGGCGCGTAAGACGATTCGAACAAGGCACCGAGTATCCGCACGTCGGCGTTCGGACCCACCAACGCTCCAAAACCATCGGGTAGGGACAGATCTGGAACGCCGAGACCGATCACCGCCACCGGCGCCGCGACGGCTATGCGAAGGACGTCACTCACAGAAGGGGGAACGACCGCTGAAGCCGCCGAAGGCGCTAATGCGACGATTACCGTGTCGGCCCTTATTTCGCCCGGTCCCTCTACTCGCCAGCCCCCGTAAACGGGCGAAAGCCCCGACACCGTCCAGTTCGGTCGGTACGCAGCACCGAGGTAGCTTGCCAGACGATTCGCAAGGTCGGACATTCCGAACCGGGGAACGTGCACCGAGGCGCGGGGCACGCCATCTGGACGTTGTTTCCTGCGTGCCAACCCACCGCGGACCAGGCTACCTGCCTCGTCTTCCAGCGCGACAATCTTACCGAATGCTGCTCGAGCAGACAGTTGATCAGGGTCACCGGCGAAAACGCCATGTGCCATCAGCGTTGCGGCAAGCGCACCGGTCTCGGGCCCTAACCGTCGAACGAAGAACGCCATCAGCGATTCGTCACCCTCGGGCGGTGTCTTGACCCATGGCTCTCGCACCGCTCGGAACTTAGCGCGCCACGACACCAGCCGGGACAGGACGGCACCCGGCCCTGCCTCGTACAGGGTCGAGCGTTCGTAGACGAAACGTTTGTGGCTGATTGCCGGGACCATCTCGGCAGCAGCCGCGTCGAGGATCGGACTCATGGCGGGATGCGGAAGCAGCAACGATCCGGCCGCCGGTTCAAGTAGGTATCCGCCCTCTTTGACGGTGCCGGCGACACCTCCGGGACGGTCATCCGCCTCGAGCACGACGACATCAGCACCTCGGCGTTTTAGCTCTGCACCGACGAGTAAGCCGCCGAATCCTCCACCAACAACAACGACCTGGGTCATACTGTTCTCGAAAACAGTGGTGTCGCCGGGTCTGCTGCCCGATGGGCATCAAACACCATTGCAACGTTGCGGATGAACATGTCCCCAAACCCGACGGCCTTGATCTGTCGGTCATCTACCTGGATCAGATCCGCCAATCGCTTGTCGGTTTTCAGGACGGTGAGCTCCCGGGCGAAATAGTCCGAGAACTCAATCTCAAAATCTTCCTCAACGCGGCGAAATGACACCCGCGAGTTGCACATCAGTTCGGTGATGACATACCGGCGGAGCAAATCGTCGGGCGTCAGTGCCACTCCCCTTTCGATGGGCAGCTCCCCGGCGGCAACTGCGGTGTAATACGAAGCCAGCCGTTTGTGGTTCTGAGCATAAGCGCCCGATATATCGGAAATGCCTGACGTGCCGAGTGCCACCGTTTCGGTGTCACGGGTGGCCGTGTAACCCATGAAGTTGCGGTGCAGCGTGCCGGTGTCGGCGGCGACAGCCAACTCGTCATCCGGCAGCGCAAAGTGGTCCATTCCGATGCGGCGATATCCAGCCGCACCGAACGTCTCGACCACCTGTGCCAGGAGGCCGAACTTGGTGTCCCGGTCGGGCAGCATCGACTTGTCGATTCGTTTCTGATTGGGACGTGCCCACGGGACATACGCAAACGAGTAGACGGCCAGCCGATCTGGTCGAAGGGTGATCATGTGCTCCAACGTCTTTGCAATCGTCGCTTCGGTTTGGCCGGGAAGCCCGTAGATGAGGTCAACGTTGATCGACTCGAAACCGAGCCGACGGGCATTGTCGTAGAGATCTCGGGTCTGCTCCCACGTCTGATTCCTGCCGATGAGCTCCTGCACTAGCGGGTCAGTGTCTTGCACCCCGAGCGAGAGACGGTTGAACCCGAGCTCCACCAGAGTCTCAAGTTGCTCGGTAGATGTGACTCGCGGATCGACCTCGATTGCAACCTCCGCACCCGGCGCCAGCTCAAAGCGGTCCAGCAGTGCACCATGCAGCCGGGAAAGGTCATCGGGTGTGTAGTAGGTGGGCGTGCCCCCTCCCCAGTGATACTGAACCAGGGTGCGACGTTCGCCGAGTCGCTCGGCAACGAGTTGTGACTCTGCAATCAAACGGTCGAGATATACGTCGGCAACGGATTGTCTGCGGGCTATGACGACGTGGCAGCCACAGAACGAACACCGAGCCTCACAGAACGGCATGTGCACATACAACGACAGAGGGGCATCCGGTCGATCGGCAGCCTCCGTGAGCCGAATTCCGTAGTCGTCAGGCCCAAACCCCTCATGAAACTCAACCGCTGTTGGGTATGACGTGTAGCGCGGTCCAGGACGGTCATATCGATCGAGCAGTTCGGCGCTGATCTCAATCGTGGGAAGCCTGTTGCTGTTGGCGTCATCATCTGGCATCCCGCGAGTAGACCATAAAAAACAACCATCGACAAGGTGACGAAATCCCCTATTGGCACGTCCGAGGGCTGTCGACGACCCAACCCGATGCTCTCACGTCCGACCAAGACTTGATCGAGCCGAACCCTTCCCCCTCGCATCGAGGAGGGCCGGGTAATGCGGCTCCCGGACGCTGCCGCTGGTACAGCAAGGGCCACCCGGACCACGGGTGACACGATCGTGTGGTTGCGAACATACGTTCGCTGTTGTAAGGTCGTTGGTCCATCCTGTCAGGTGAGCATATGACGGAAAACGACGCCAGTTTGGGCGCGACCATTCAACGACTGAGCAAAGAATTACAGGACCTGCCAGCCGGGATCTTGCACGACATCGACATCAGCACCGAGACTTTGGAATCCATCCGGCTTGAAGCGCGCCGCGCCCACAATCACATTGAATGGCAGCAGGGCCAGCGGGTCAAGATTCGGAGCATTCGGAAACGAGTCAAGTCCGAGATCCATGGCTGCGAGAGAGGTCTGGCACTGGTCGAACAGTCGGTCGAACATGGTGGAAGCATGGTTGAGTCCCCGCCGACGACCAGAATCGAGCGCAGAATCGCCAACAACCTCGAGGTCATCGGCGGTCTCGACCGCGAAATATCCGACCTTGACGACAGTATCTCCCGCACCAAGCACCGGTTGGTCGAAGAACAGCAGAAGCAAGTCCGCGAGCTGCTGAACGTGCTCTTCGAACTCAGGAAGCAGCAGCCGGTCGGCCACGGTCGAACGCCGGCGAAGCCGGTACCGCCCGAGGACCAGAAGTTAGACACAGATCAGGTCATGTGGTCGCCGACGCCGATCATGGGATATCGGCTGTGGGATGTGCGACCCAACGGCCTTTTCGGTTCATGGCAGAAATGGGCCGAACCGACGATGGTGGCGACGTGTGTGAGCGGAGAGGGAGTACCCCACGTAGGTCGTCCTTGCTCAAAGGTTGCCTTCGGATGTGGCGTGTACACAGCAAAGTCGGTCCGTCGAGTACTACAGATGTTTGACATCACCTCGGATGCTCGGATCGCGGTTGGACTCGTCGCCATGGAAGGCCGGGTCGTGGAGCACGCTCACGGCTACCGGGCGGAGCGAGCGACTGTCCAGGCCGTGGTGATTGCCATGGCGGGATGCCTTTGGGGAATCGGAAACCCGACTGACGTCGCCCGCGTCTTCGCCAATACCACCCTGGTGACAACTATTGGTATCAGGCTGCCAGACGAATTTTCCCAAGACGGATCTGGAGAACGTCAAACCATGTGGGGAGCAATCGACAGGTATCTATCGCGAAAACAGAAGGAGGTGAATCCATGGACATAGGAAAGCCGCAAAGAGTGATCGTTGTTGAACCAATGAAATTTGTTCAGCTACCCGAGGAGAAGGCGGTTGAGGAAATCGATTTCGATGCGCTCAGAGCCGACGATCAGAAAGCCGTGCCAAACGGGGGATAATGATCGCAATCCGAGCAGCGACTCGACGATGCAGGCCACCCGCGTAAGCAAAAACGGTTCACCGCAAATCGACTATCGGAGATATGGCTATGACTCTCGTAGTTGACGGTTCTTGGCGAGGCATCAAAAGTAGGCGCCACCCTGGTGGGATTCGAACCCGGATGGACGCGGACAACAAGTCGGCTCATCAAGGTGTGCCTTGGCGCACCTCACAGCGACGGCGTACAACCCACACCACGTTGCTCTTGCAGAGTCGCTCAAGACTACTTTGATCACCCCGACCGTCGACTAGCGAAAACCTCGGGTCCAATGTGCCGCTTTGGCCTCACGCCGCGTGACGGTTTGCAACGAACCGACCGTCCCAACACGGGTTGAGTAACCCGTCACCGTCTGGAGCTGTTGCACTGCGCCGAACTTTGTCGTAGCTGCCTCATATGTTCAAGCAATGATTGCAGTCACGCCGGGTATTGACAGCCGACTCTTGAGCGCCGTCGTGCGCGGGTATGGACTCACTGGGGACGCCGAGGGGATCGACATTGCGCTGCGGATACTTGTCGGTTACCCAAGAGAGTCTGAGTACCTGCCCGATATCCGAGGCACGACTCCGTCGACCGACCCGACAGAACACATCCGGGCGAGGACCTGATCGCGGTTGAGACCGACGTCGTTGTACACCTCGCACAGCCCAAGAAATCCCATCACACGAGTTATACACGTTAAGTGTATGATCCGTGTATGGGTAGAACCAATCTTGTCATCGATGACAACTTGCTGGACATAGTCATGCGCCGATACAACATTCACACAAAGACCGAAGCAGTGGACGTAGCGCTTCGGCACCTCGCCGGTCAACCGATGACGACCGCCGAAGCACTCGCCATGCGTGGTTCAATTCCGGATTATCAGGTACCCGAGGACCGAGGCCCACGGTGATCCTTGTCGACACGTCGGCATGGGTCGAATACGTTCGAGGTACAGGATCGGACGTCGACACCCGAGTGGCGGGATTGATAGCCGACGGCGCCGACATCGCCGTCACCGAGCCCGTTCTTATGGAGCTCCTTGCAGGCGCAACAGACGAGAACCACTGGTCGCAATTGAGAAGGCTTCTCACGTCTTTTACGTGGATTCCCATTAACGCGACCGGCGATTTCGAAGGTGCAGCCACCCTGTATCGGTCGCTTCGGTCAGCTGGGATCACACCACGCGGGTTGATCGATTGCATGGTCGCGGTGATCGCGTTGCGCAGCGGAGCCGCCATCCTGGCCACAGACAAAGACTTCGCCAGAATCGCCAGTGTCGTCCCCCTACAACTCGATATCGCCACGACGACCTGATCGACCGTCGTCGACGCCAGACGATGGGCAGATCGCCCGCCGGTAACATTGCTCTGTGGAAAAGAACACGGTCAAACGGCTCTCCGCATTACACGTGTTTCTGTTTCGGGCCACTGGGGGACGAATAGGAAAACGGCTTGTCAACAACGACATGCTGCTGCTCACCACGACCGGCACCAAAACTGCCACACCACACATAGTCCCGTTGCTGTATCTGCGCGATGGCGAACGGTACGTGATCATTGCCTCGTGGGGAGGCAGACCAACCAACCCACAGTGGTATCGCAACCTCTTGGCCCACCCCGAAGCCACGATCCAGATCCTCAGCAAGAAGATCAATATCACCGCCCGAACTGCGAACACGCAAGAGCGCGCTCGACTCTGGCCGCGAGTCATCGCCGCGTACCACGGCTACTCAGAATACGAATCAAGAACCACCCGGGAAATCCCCGTCGTCATCCTCGCCCCCCAATAGGCCTATCTGCCTTCGAATGCCACAAAACGAGCACACGGGGATGCCTCCGAACTCGGCAACTCGTGCCGACATGTCGTCGCCGTCACTGGCGCGCTAGGTTTTGGCGGTCATACGGTCGAAACCGAGAGGGGCTTACCGGTGAAACCGACAAGGCCCGCCAGATCGTCGGCCGCCGACATCACCTGAACGCTGATCTCGGGTACGAGGCTCGGGACCAGCCGCGTCGCTGGGCCAGCAACACTGACCGCGGCGACCGCCATACCGTCGGGTCCACGCACCGGAGCCGCCACGCACCGTATCCCGTCCTCGTTCTCAACGTCGTCAATAGCATAACCACGCATTCGGATAGCCCTCATCTCGTCGCTGAGCTGATCGGGGTCCGTAATCGTGTTTGGGGTCCGACGGGTGAGTCCCGCGGCACAAACGCGAGCCAGCAAATCTTCGGGCGACGCGCTCAGAAGCGCCTTCCCGATTCCTGTCGAGTGAAGGGGCGATCGAGCACCCACTTTGCTATACATTCGAATCGATCGGGGCGAATCGACCTTATCGACATAAACACACTCGAGGTCGTCGATCACGCCAATATGCGCGGTCTCGCCTGTGAGGCTCGCTAGATGCTCGAGATGTGTGCGGGCGTCCCGATCAAGGTTGAATACCTCACGAAAGCTCTCTGCGAGCGCCAAACAATGTGGGCCTAACTCAAATCGACCGTTCCTCCGGCGTATCAATCGAGCATCGGTCAAAGCGGCAAGCAAACGGGAGCAGGTCGGCATTGGCACACCAGAAGCGATCGCCAGCTCGCTAACACGCAGCCCCGGATTCAAACGCACGATCTCAAGCAATCCAAGTGCTTTAGCAACTGTCTTGGGGGCGGCCATGGCTGAACTATACATACATACGCCGCCTCAGTTCGCTCAGATGGTTGTTGAGACACAGGTGCTGGCTGTTTGACTAGACATCGGAAACTACTACTATGTGGGCACTAGCTTTCACATAGTGACTCTTGGCGGACGTTCCTTGCACAAAAGAGATACACCTACGGGGTGGACAAGATACGCTGCTCACAAGGGTGCCAGATTGCCTGACCGCGGCCGGAATGGTCAGCTGCAGCGCCATTCGGTCTTGAAGCCGTTAGCAAAACATCAAGCACCGGAGGTGAGGATTGACGGTTTCGTTCTATGACCACCTCGTTGGATACGGCGAGGCCATGGTGCGGCTCTCCACTCCCGTCGGGGAGACGCTAGAGCTGGCCCCCACGCTGTCAGCGCACGTAGGCGGCGCCGAACTCAATGGGCTTATTACGGCAACGGTCTGCGGAATGCCAGGCACGTGGATTTCAGCAGTCGGCGATGACACGGCGGGACGTCGAATTACACGCCATGTGGAAGCCTTCGGTGTTGGGCACCGACTCCAGATTATCAACGGTGCTCGAACAGGGCTCTACTTTGTGGAGATCGCGTCTTATCCAAGGCCGACAAGAGTCTTCTACGACCGCGTCGGCTCAGCGGCCTCCCAACTCGACCGGGGAATGATCGATTGGGGCGACTTGCTGGGGCCAACCTCCTGCTTTTACTCAACAGGCGTTACCGCAGCGATTTCAGAAAGCTCTCGGGCTTCGCTCGAGGAGGCTTTCGAATATGCGGCGGAGGTAGGGGCGACGGTCGCGTTCGACATCAATTACCGCAGCAAACTCTGGTCCAAAGACGACGCCTACGACTGGATGAATCATATCTTGCCGGTTATCGACATTCTGTCAGTGAGCAACTCTGATCTCGATGCTTTGGGCTTACGGTCCGACAACCTCACGGCAGCCCGAGAGGCGTTGGGAGTCGCAATACTCCTGGTCACCACGAAACGTCGGAGTGCCGCATCCATCACAGTGACCGTCCGCGCGATTCAAGCCGATAGCTCCTACGAAACGTCAGGAGAGGCTCTAGTGGTTGACCCGTTCGGCGCTGGCGACGCGATGATGGGTGCGTTTCTCGCTCGCCTTCCCGCAACGGGGCTGGAGGCGGCGGTCGACAGTGCGTTGGGTGCCGCCTTGAGCGCCTATGGGCTGTACGGCGACGCGATGAGCGTCGATCCAACTACACCCGCCTGCGCCAGGGAGATTCTGAGATGAACGTGGCTGAGCGGCTCCGATCAAGCCGCATCCTTGCTGTGTTCCGTCTTAGCAACGGTGCCCCGGACCCTGTCGAACAGGCGCTCCGACTTGTTGCCGCCGGAGTCGAAGCTGTGGAGTACACGATGGACTCTCCCGATGCACTTCATGTGATCACGCGGCTGCGCGACGAGTTAGACGCTTCGATCCTCATCGGAGCCGGCACCGTCACCGGAGTCGAGCAGCTCGGACCATTGCGCGATATCGGAATCGAATTCATTGTGTCGCCCCACACGGATGAGAATCTCATTACAGAGAGCCTAAACCTCGGGTTAGAGCCGATCCCGGGCGTGCTCAGCCCAACAGACAGTCCACAAGGCGCGCGACGCAGGCGCAACGATCCTCAAGCTGTTTCCGGCGGGGCCGATGGGAGTCAGCTACCTCAGAGCCATCCGGGCGCCGTTCCCCGAGATTGACTGGATTCCGATGGGTGGCATCTCACCACTGAAAGTGGAAGACTGGTTGGGCGCGGGTGCCCTATGCGTTGGCATCGGAGCGGCGCTGTCGTCCGCATCCAACCCAGAGAGCCTGATTCGCGACCTCGTGAGAACCGAGACAACATGATCCCAAACATTGGCCACTATTCCCGAAGAGCGCGCCGAGTGTCGTGTGGCGATAACCGATTGCCACACTATCAACCAGGGGTGTCGGCGGCGTACATAGACATGAGCCAACGAGGACCCACCGGCGCGGAGCCGGGCTGATGTCGGCGCTTCCGACACTCCCGACGGCCATGGAAGAGCTCCCCCGCTCGGGAATCCGCGCGGTCATGGATCGAGCTTGGGAACTCGGCGAACCAATCACACATCTTGAGGTCGGTGAGCCTGGTTTTGCGACCCGACCCACATTGTTGACGCGTTTTGTCGCTCGGTTGTCGACGGAGCCACGCGCTACACACCCAACGCCGGCATCGAACCGCTCAGGATCGCGTGCGCCGAAAAGTTGCAGACATACAACCAGATCGCCGCCGACGCAGATCAGGTGCTAATAACCGTGGGCGCTATCCAGGGGTTACTCAGCGCCGCGATCGTCTTGGTCGAGCAAGGTGACGAAATACTCACACCAAACCCCGGGTGGCCTAACTACCACCAATTGATCGCCATGGCCGGCGCTCGACCCGTCGCATACGATCTAGAGGTTCGAAATAGATTCCAACCCGACCCGGACCAGATAGCCTCCCTCGTAACGAGTCGAACGAAAATGATCATCCTCAACTCGCCGTCGAACCCACTAGGCACTGTGATCGACCCTGGAATCATCGACGAGATTCTCGCAATCGCCGAGCACCGCGGCATCTGGGTTCTTTCGGACGAATGTTACGACCAGATCTCGTTCGACGGCGTGCCAGTAAGTCCGGCGTCAAGACCCGCAGGACCAGAACGAACCATCACCGTGCATAGCTTCTCAAAAACGTACGCGATGACGGGGTTTCGACTTGGATACCTGAATGGTCCGCGCAAAGTGGTGTCACTCCTGACGAAACTTCAGGAGTCCATGGTGGCATGTGTGAACGCTCCGACGCAGCACGCCGGCATCGAGGCGCTCACCGGACCTCAGGCCTGCGTCGAACAGATGGTCGGCGAGTACAAGTCTCGACGAGACCTCGCGGTAGGGCATGCACAACAACTCGGGCTCGAGCCGTATACGCCGGCTGGAGCCTTCTACCTATGGCTTGAACTGCCCGGACTCATAGACAGCCAGGCATTCGCCAACGAGCTGCTTACCCGATACCGTGTGGCCGTCGCACCGGGTTCGACTTTCGGAGAACCCGATGGCGCCGCAATCCGAATCTCACTCGCAGCCGGCAACGACGATATCACTGTCGGCCTAGACGCAATTGGCAACCTGATGAACAAGCTGCCAGCCACCTAGCCAACATGGTCCGCCTAGAAGGTGTTCAACCGCCAGCCCCCGTCAATCGGAATCGTCACCCCTGTCACCGCATCGAACCGTGGGCCGCACAATTCAGCAACGATGCCCGCAACCTCATCGCGCCTCACAAGACGACCAAGCGGGGTCGCGGTGATCGCACGATCCGCAAATGACGGATCGAATTCCGCCATGTCAGCAGCTGACTCGACGATCTGGCCCGGGGCTACGCAGTTCACGGTCACATTCGGCGCGAGTTCAATGGCGAGCAGCTCGGTCAACGTGACAAGAGAGCTCTTAGCGAGCGAATAGACCGAGTGATTTCGGACGTACGCGGAGCCTGCCGAAACGTTCACGATTCGACCCCAGCTACCCATCCCGGGTGCGAGCAGCTTGGCTGTCAGGTAAGCAGCCTTGACGTTGGCGTTCCAGATGCGATCCCACTCGGACGGATCCAGTTCGACGAACGGTGTCATCGAGAAGGGTCCCGAGTTGTTCACGACGATATCTATCGTGCCATACGCAGCACCAATGGCTTCCGCCACCATCGATTCGATACCCCCGCCGTGGGACGTGTCAGCGAACACGGTTGCATGGTTCGCCGCCGGGAGCTCGCGGAGTAGGGCTTCCGCACTGTCTCTGGATTTGTTGTAAGTGACAATGACGTCGGCACCGACCCCCGCAAGAGCCTTCACGATGGCTGCGCCTAGATTGCGTGACGAGGCAGTGACCAGTGCGGTACGCCCTGCCAGGTACATCTCTTCATTCATGGACGTCTCCTTTTCTCAAACGCGGAGGTCACCAACAGCCTTGACCCTGACGCGCACTGCGTTGCTTGGAAGATACGCCAGGGGGACCTCCTCTACCTCAACGATCCTGACAGAAGATGGGTCGGCACCGGCATCAATAGCCCGTTCACGAGCTTGCGCCTTGGCTTGTTCAACCGCCTCCTCATGGCGAATGTCCGACAACGAAAAGATGCGGTCTGTCTCACCCCCGACTTGGGCAATAGCCGCACCGATTGCGTTGGCCACCGAAAAGTGTTCGGGACGGACCACACCCGAAGTCCCGGCGATCTCGTCCGTGACTAGTACTCCACCGCCTCCGACAACGATCACAGGGACTGGTTCCGCAGACGTCTTCATCCGATCCACACCATCAGACACGGCGCGCTGGATGCTATCAACGGCAGCTCTTACATAGTCTCGATCGAGGCTCTTTACAAGGCTGGCGTCGCCAATGTCGACCATTCCGGCTGCGACGGCCACATCGGTGGCCGTCAAGGTGTCACCGCCGAACACCAAGGCTCGTGAAGAAAGCTCGTATCCGACGCTATCGGGACCGATGGTGAGATCGTCCGTACCGCCGCGCACAACGCTCCCACCACCGATTCCTAGGGAAAGTACGTCTGGCATCCGAAAATTGGTTCGTACCCCGCCAATATGTACGGTGACGGATGCCTCCCGGGGGAACCCGTTGACCAACATTCCGATGTCGGCTGTGGTTCCGCCAACATCCACCACAGCTGCGTCAGTGAGTTCGCTGAGGAACGCAGCACCACGCATAGAGTTCGTCGGACCCGACGCAAACGTGGCTACCGGGTAGTGCTTCGCGAATTCAGCGTCCATCAATGTGCCGTCGTTCTGGCTGATATAGAGCGGAGCGTCAATCGCGAGCTTGGAGATTGCGACCTGGAAAGCGTCCACGATGCGGCCAGCTAAAGGGCGCAAACAGGCGTTGATGATCGTGGCGTTCTCTCTCTCAAGAAGACCGATTCGGCCGATCTTTTGGGACAGACTCACGACCATGTCGGGAACCTCGGACCGAATCACCGCGGCAGCTTCGACCTCGACCTCACCGTTGACCGGTGAAAACACAGCGGTGATGGCCATCGAGCGAATCCCCTTGGATGCTGCGTCGGCAGCGACACGCTTCAGCTCCTCATAATTGAGCGGGCCGCTCGGGCGACCGTCAAACTCGTGTCCACCGTGGCACAAATAGACATGGTTTCCAATCGCACGTCGCAGCCGGTCCGGCCAGTCGACGAGCGGCAGTACGGCCGTCGTCGCTGGCAGGCCGATGCGCACGGCCGCAGTTGCTGCCAAATGCTTGGCTTCAACAACTGCGTTCGTAAAGTGGGTCGTCCCGATCATGATGCCCGACACTTGGGATGGCACCAGGACCCCATCGTCGATCAGGGACCGCAGTGCTGACACGATTCCTGTCGTCACATCCGGTGTCGTCGGCGTCTTGACGGTTCCAAGAACTCTGCGGTCCTCCATTACAACCGCATCAGTGTTCGTGCCGCCTACGTCAACCCCTACTCGCACTGCGACGACTCCGCGACGACGTTCATCCTATCCATCAAGGGCATCAAGTACCGCTTCGGGAGTGATGGGGATCTCATCGATCGGTCTTCCTATTGCATCTGAAACCGCGTTGGCTATCGCTCCGGCAACCGGCACGATCGGCGGTTCTGCAACCCCCTTCGCCCCGTACGGCCCACCCGAGGTGGCGTGCTCGAGCAGTAAGATTTCAACGTCCGGCACGTCGACAGCCAAAGGTAGTCCGTAAGTTTCCAGGGACCGTTGCAGGTACTTGCCACCATGGATTTGGAGTCGTTCCCAGAGCGCATAGCCTAAACCCTGCGCTACACCACCCTGGACCTGACCCTCCACGCCCACTGGGTTGATAACCTTGCCGACCTCTTGAGCCACGATATACCTCAGGACAGAAACCTTCCCTGTCACCGGGTCGATCTCGACCTCGGCGACGTGAACGTGATACGTCGGCATTGGCCAGACCGGCAGCATCATGCCGGTGGCGCAAGACGGATTGTACGCCGGCGTCGGTGCTCGGTACGAGCCGCTGGCAGCGATCGGGCCACTTGTGAATGTCGCCTGGGTGGCCACGTCAGCAAGAGAAAGCTTTGATGACGGGACGCCCCTGACGTGGACAAAGCCGGCTTCGACCACGACATCCTCTTCGGCCGCCTCAAGCATGTCTGCGGCTGTCTTCACAATCATCTTCTTGACCTGGGCCGTTGCGTTCAACACCGCCCGACCAACGACGTGCGTGGTGCGACTTCCCTGAGATCCGGCGTCGTACGCTGCAACATCCGTGTCAGGCATCGTGACGACAACCTGGTCCGCATCCAGGCCGAGGCCTTCGGCCGCTATCTGGCGTATCGCCATAGTTACAGCGCCCGATCCGTTGTCCGTCGCCGCCGTGATAACCCCCAACGTGCCATCCTCGTTGAGCTTGACCACTGCCTGACCCGGCATGGGATTGGTAAGCCACACCGCGGCCGCGATCCCGACCCCGCGGTAAGGACCCTGTCCGAGTTCTTCCCACGGAACTCGCTCCTCGATCGCATCGAAGGCCTCCCGGAGAATCGATGCATCATCCAGGATCTGACCATTGACCATCCGATCACCATCGGCCGCCAAGACGCTGAGCCGGTATTCGCGACGGTCAACACCGAGCTCGTTGGCAATCTCGTCCATATGCCTCTCGAGTGCAAAAACCAGGTACGTACCACTCACGCCACGAAAAGCCCCAGTCGGAGCTGTGTTGGTGTACACGGATCGGGCCACGATCCGCACGGCTCCGGCCCTGTAGACCGAGCCGAACATGAACAGCGGGATGCTCGTCAGGTACGGAGCATCAATCGCGTACGCACCGCTGTCTATCAGGACATCAATGTCTTGGGCCAGGATCTTGCCATCTTTGTCCAGAGCTGACCGGATCTTGACCACCGCGTTCTCACGGCACGGTGCGGTCAGGAGGTCCTCCTGGCGGTTGTTAACCATCTTGATCGGCCGACCGGTACGCTGGGCAAGTACCGCAGCATATGGCTCCAGCCCGACATCGAGCTTGGCACCAAAGGCGCCTCCAATATGGTGACCAATGACGCGCACCGACGACTTCGCGACCCCAAGTATCTGCGCA
Organism: Acidobacteriota bacterium; assembly: GCA_022562055.1. Lineage (NCBI taxonomy): Bacteria > Pseudomonadati > Acidobacteriota > Acidobacteriota bacterium. The sequence goes on from JADFQA010000018.1 coordinate 24,173, forward strand.
ACTCGATCGCGGATGTTGAACGGGAACTGGTGCGAGACGTGGATGGTATAACGGCCGGCTTCGAACGTGGCAAGCGCCATCTTCGGTTCGAGATAGGCCTGATACTGTCTCGGAGTACGGTAGGTTCCCTCCACAATGGTATCCGCAATCTCGAATGCGGCCTCCACTTCACCGGGATCAGCTACTACCTCACTCACCAAGTTCCCAGAACGCGGCCACTCGACCCCATCCTTGCTAGCAAATGCCGCCCAACCAGGATGAACAAGTCGCGAATCCGGATCCAACGCCTGCTCCGGCGTCGCGACCGCGTCTTGCTGATCGATTTCGAACTCGATCTTCCTAACCGCCGCCTCAGCGAGTACCGCTGTCTCGGCGACCACCGCTGCCAGCGGCTCCCCCTCATACGAAACATACTCATCAGCAAACAGGGGCATATCGAACAAGACTATGCCACTGCGGGCGTTTGGCACGTCAGCAGCAGTAACTATGTCGATGACACCCTCCATCGCCAACGCAGTCTTGGTGTCTACCGAAACGAGCGCACCTGCGGGCACGGGCGAACGGAGGAGACGCGCATGTGCCATACCGGGGATGCTGAAATCGACGCCAAATACAGCGTTGCCGAGCACTTTCGCCTCTCCGTCACTTCGCGGAGCACGGGAACCGACCGTCACAGTCATGCGTTCTCGGGCGCCACGGCGGCTGCCAATACGGCGTCAACAATCTGACGGTACCCGGTGCATCGACAGATGTTGCCCGAGAGAGCGTCCGTGACTTCCGACCGGTCCGGCATGGGGTTCTCTTCGAGCAACGCGGTGAGAACCATTAGGAAACCTGGTATGCAAAAGCCACACTGCACAGCACCGTGTGCCACGAACTCTTGCTGGAGAGTGCTGAGCGTACCGCCCTGCGAAAGACCCTCGATCGTAGTGACAGCACGACCCTCGAGTGTGGCGGTAGCGAGAAGACAGGAGTCCAGCGGTCTGCCGTCCACAACAACAGTACAAGCGCCGCACTCACCCTCTACACATCCCTCCTTCGTCCCGGTCAGATTGAGTCGATCACGCAACGTAAACAGGAGAGTCTCGCCCGGAGCGACATCGAGCGCACAATCAACGCCGTTGAGGCGGAAGGCGACAAAGACGTTGCTGTCTGTGTTCATAGGAGTGCTGCCTGTCGGCACTGCACTGCAGCTCTTTCAAGGAGGCCTCGAAGCGTGCGTGTCCGGTACGAAGCGGATGCCCGAGCGTCATCGATGGGCGAAGACGCCGATCGGAGTGCCTCGCCAGCGGCATCGAGCGCCGCCGCATCCAGACGCGAGCCGATCAGCACAGCCTCGGCGTCCGGCACCCGCATCGGCGTCGGCCCGACGGAAGAAAGGGCAACCCGAGCCGATGCGACTGAACCGTCCGATGTGAAGCCGAGCCTGACCGCGATACCTACGAGGGCCACCTCCATGGCGCCTCGACGCCCGAGCTTGATGTATACCTCGCCCGCATCCGAGGGGAGCGGCTCAAGATCGATTTCGATCAACAGCTCGTCCGGATCGAGTGCTGTCTTACGACGGTCAAGGAAGAAATCAACCATCGCTACCCGCCGCTTCCCCCGACGAGATGACAACGTGACGAATGCGTCGGCCACCAACAGCGGAGGAGCCGCGTCCGCAGCCGGAGAGGCGTTGCAGATGTTGCCACCTATTGTCCCGGCGGCCTGAGTCTGCCATCCGCCGACCGAGCGTGCGGCACCAGCCAGCGCAGGGAGCGCTGTTTGGAGGAACGGGTCGGTGCCGAGAGTCCGGTGGGTCACCAGTGGACCAAGTTTCGTACGTTCATCGCACGAAAACGTCGCAAGTTGCTCGATTCCCTCGATATGGACAAAGGCCCCGGGGGTGAGCTCGCCGCCTAGAAACTGCGGCATAACATCGGTGCCGCCAGCCAGAACGCATGCGCTGTCGCCCCACTCAGCCAGATGGTTCAACGCTTGATCCAGGTCCTCGGACCGGAGAAAATCCATCCTTGTTAACGCTCTCGTCGTCTGGCGGCCGGTGTCTCTTTTCTGGGTGATGAGCATACACGATGTGGCAGTCGTCGACCACGATATGGTTGCTAGTAACCACTATATGGTTCTCTTCTCCGTCGACGGTCTATGCTAGAACCGCATTGTCGGTGATCACGGAATAATTGCGCTCGGACCCCGTGCATACGGCCCCTTGGAGGAAACTGTTGGTGTGGGAAATCGTCGAAGCAGACCTACTCGCCATATCCATCGGCGCCGGAATCCTGGGCACGGGCGGAGGAGGCAATCCGTACCTTGGATACCTGAGAGCAAGAGAGGCGTTACGCAGCGGTGGCACCGTCCTGGTCATCGACCCGACCGAGATCAAGGACCAGGACCTCCTTGTTGTGGTCGGCGGTATGGGTTCCCCCGTCGTCAGCTACGAAAAGATTGCACAAGGTGGCGAGGAGACAGCCGCAGCCCGCGCACTCGAAACGTACCTCGGACAGAGATTTGACGCGATCGCCCCGTTCGAAATGGGTGGCGGCAACTCCATGGTCCCGATGGTCGTTGCGGCGAACATGCGTATCCCTCTCGTCGACGGGGACGGCATGGGGCGAGCATTTCCCGAGCTACAGATGCTCACATACTTTATATACGGCGGCAGCCCGCAACCGTCCGCGCTCGCCGACGAACGCGGCAACCGGCTCGTGTTTCCGGAGGTGGTCGACGCCCACTGGCTGGAACGGATCGCCCGCGCGGCGACAATCGAAATGGGCGGTCACGCGGGTCTTGCAACTTCAGTTATGCGCGGAGTGTTTTGCAAACGATCCATAATCCCCAACACCCTCAGGCTTGCCCTGTCGATGGGTCGCGCCGTGCTGGACGCGAGACAGACCAAAGCCGACCCGTCGGCCGCAGTGATTGAAGTCGCTGGAGGGATCCGCTACCTGCGGGGAAAAGTATCCGACGTCAGACGCAAAACAACAAAGGGATTCGCCACAGGCCACATGGTTCTCGACGGTGTCGGCGAAGACGTCGGACGTTCCATCCGGATCGAGTTCCAGAATGAGAACCTAGTGATCTGGGAAGACAGCGAGCCTAAGGTCACCGTCCCAGACCTCATCAGTCTCGTAGCGACCGAAACCGGCGAACCGATCACAACCGAGCTGATCCGTTACGGCTTCCGAGCCGACGTTCTCGTCCTGCCGTGCGCCGAGCTCCTAAGAACCGAGAGGGCGCTGGCTGTCGTCGGCCCGCGGGCGTTTGGGTACGAGTTCGATTACGAACCCCTCAGCTAGGGGGCTTCAAGGACCTCACGTCTCGTCGCCTCTCTCTGATTGGAACGTCTCGTACAGCCGTTCGATAACCCTACGCGTTTGTTCAGAGCCCATGCCCTCTCCTCCGAAGTTGTATGGGACGTGAGACGCGACTCTTCAAGATCGTCACTCTTGTCCCGCGATTATCCACGAGTCCGCCCCGTCCGACCGATGTGCCTCGAAACCGCACACCTCTGCCCTCCGGATTCTCGCAGATCGTGATGCGGACACTGACGACTCCTAGAGCCTGGGCATAACGTCGGTGACAGTCATCGCCACGACTTCGTCAATTCGATCGGTTGCGGCGGGAAATAGAGCGACCGAGTCGGCCCCCGCCTCGTAGAAACTAGAAATCTTGTCGGCGCACTCCTGCGCAGTCCCCGCGACCGTAAGATCTTCTACCCATGCGTCCGGCATGCCTGCAAGCACGGCGTCGTAACCGCCGCGGGCAACAAGAGCGTTGAGTTCGTCCGAAATCCCGTACACGTCCGTGAGCGCGTTGGAGCCGTGCTGTTTGTAGAACGAAAGGCTCTGTTTAGCCAACGACCTAGCAGCGCCTCCATCCACATCAACGGCATAGATCGCAAAAACCGTAATTGGATGCTCCCCAGTGCGACCCGCCAGCACCCTGCCTTCGTCGATCCGTTCCTTTGCCCATCTCACATACTCTCGGCTCGCACCGACCGACAGCACTGAACCGTCGGCGATCTCACCTGAGAGTCTCAACATATTCGGCCCTGAAACGCCCATTTGAATTGGAGTAGAGCCACCTCGCTCGGGGTACGAAAGAGTCACGTTGTCAAAAGAAAACACTTCGCCTTGGTGATTCACCGTCTCGCCCCACAGCAGGCTCTTTACGCTAGTGACGCATTCACGCAGGGCCGCCAAAGTCGACCGTGGATACAGACCCATCTGCCGGACCCACGCAGGCACGCCAAGGCCGATCCCCGCGATCAACCGGTTTTCGTGCATTCGAGAGATCGTTGCAAGCTCCATAGCGAGCAGAGCCGGGTGACGTGCAACGGCCGACACAACGCCCAAACCGACAGTCACATGGGAGGTCGCTTCCAGAGCAAGGGTCGCAGCCGAGATACCCCCGGCAAAAAAGAAGTCCTCCGCCAACCAGAATTCATCAAACCCCGATGACTCGGCGGCGGCGGCCGCGGAGGCTATGTTTTCCGGGGCGACGGCACCCCCCATTACCAATCCCAGAGAACGCTTGTGAGTCATCGCGACACTCCTAGGGGTAGGTTTCGAGTGTGTTAGAAGCGAAAATGATATTCTGTGGTCCCCCTTCAGAGACGGAGCAGAGATAGGAGACAAACGAGATGCCCGGGCCATGATCGACCAGATCAGCGCAGCCTACAACTCGGGCGATATCGACGCTCTGGTCGTCCTCTGCCGGCCCGATATCGTTTACTGGAGCGCCGCTGGAGGCTTCCGCGGTGGTGTTGACGCAGTTCGAGAACACCTCGACCTTCTCCATCAGGCGGCGCCCGGCCAGCGGATGAGGACCAAGACCGTCGTTGCAGGTGAGGACCTGGTCGTCGCCGAATTCGAGGTCACCGGGACAAACCTTGCCGAGGAGGGCTATTCGATCAACTTCACCGCGGTGCTTGAGTTGCACAATGGTCGTGTCGCGACGGCGACGATCTACTTTGATCCTGAAGAAATCGAACGGGCTTTGACATAAAGTGGCGATCGTCACACGCCTCCGTTGATGTGAGGCACCGCAAAACACTCAACATGATGCCCTTGCGAGGAAAGCTCGAGCGTCGGTTCCTCGATCTTGCAGCGGTCGTGGACCAGGACGCATCTGTCTTGGAATGAGCATCCCACGGGCACGTCTGATGGATGTGGAGTCTCACCCTCAAGCACTATGCGCTCGGTGCGGTTGGCAGGGTCGATCGACGGAACAGCCGACAATAAGGCCTTGGTGTAAGGGTGCTGAGGAGACTCGAACACCTGCTCTGTGTCGGCGACCTCCACAATTCGGCCGAGATACATGACCGCAACGCGATGAGCGATGCGCCTGACAGTGCTGAGGTCATGACTGATGAGCAGATACGCAACGTTGCGTTCCGATTGAATATGGCGCAGCAGCGAGATAATCTTGCCCCTAATTGATTGATCGAGTGATGATGTAGGCTCGTCGAGCACGATGAGTTCCGGGTCGCTCATTAGCGCCCTCGCTATGGCGACCCGCTGCTGCTGACCACCGGACAGCTCTCGCGGAAGCCGACTCTTGTGCTCCGGACCAAGACCCACGAGGCGCAGGACCTCGTCCACCTTCCCCTCGATCTCGGAGCGACTGCCACCAATCATCAGTCGGCGAGGCTCTCGAATGGTGGATCCTGAACTAAACCGCGGGTTCAGTGATGTATCGGGATGTTGGAACACCATCTGTATCCGGCCTCGTGATCCGCCCGACGCCAGCTGTTCCTCTAACGGTCGGCCGTCGAAGATGACCTCGCCAGAGGTCGGAGACTGCAATCCGACGACGACACGACCCAAAGTTGTCTTGCCACACCCGGACTCTCCAACGAGCGCCACCGTCTCACCAACGTTGACATCAAGAGTGACTCCGCGCAGCGCCGGTACCGACCTGGAGCCCTGGGAAAAGACCTTGTGCAATCGGCGGATTTCAAGAAGAGACAATCCGGCCCTCCTTGTTCAGAAAACAGGCCGAATAGTGGCCGTCACCCACGGCGTACTGCGGAGGAAAGTCGTTGCATGCATCGTACGCGACGGGGCACCGAGCGGAGAATCTGCAGCCCGTCAGGGCGAAGTTGACCCCGAGGTCTGCAACTCGATGATCGTTCTCTGTGTACACAGCTTCGAGTAAATAACGCGTGTAGGGATGCTCCGCGTCATCGAGAAGCTCGGTGACGCCAGCCGTCTCCATCACCTGCCCCCCGTACATTACCGACACGCGGTCGCACATTTCGGCTACCGCAGCCAAGTCGTGCGTGATGAACAACACTCCGCACCCGATTTCCTCGACGAGCGACCGGATCAGATCGAAGATCTGCGCCTGAATGGTCACATCAAGTGCCGTCGTCGGCTCGTCGGCAATTAGCAGGCGGGGACGACAAGCGAGTGCCATTGCGATCATGACCCTCTGGCACATTCCGCCCGACAGCTGATGGGGATATGCGCGTGCGACCCGTTGGGCGCCCGAGATCCCGACGCGAGTGAGCATCTCCAAGGCACCGGCCCTCGCATCCTTCTTGCTCGAACCCCGGTTAATTTCAAGAATTCGGGCAACTTGACGGCCAACGTTCATCGTGGGGTTGAGGGCGCTGCGGGCGTGCTGAAAGATCATCGCGATGTCCCCCGAGGACCGCTCGAAAGTCGCCCGAGCGCTCGTTAGATCGCGCCCGTCGAGCCGAATGGTACCGCCGCGACGTTCAATACCTCTGGGCAACAGCCCCATAACGGCCAGCGCCGCCATCGTCTTTCCAGAACCTGACTCACCGACGATTCCGAGGATCTCGCCGGGTTCGATGCTGAACGCTACGTCGCGTAGCAGCAGGTGAGGCGCGCCCGCAACACCGATGTCAAGGCCGGTGACTTCGAGGAGGCTCAGAATGTCTCCCCGCCACCGAACTCGTCGCCGATAAAATGAAAGGCCATGATGGACAGGACGATCATGGCACCGGGGAAGAAAGACGTCCACCATTCCCCAGTGATGATGTCTTTGGCCCCTTCCCCCACCATGACTCCCCACTCGGCCGTCGGTGGTTGGATACCTACGCTTAAAAACGACAAGCCGGCGACCGTCAGGACTGCATAACCGGTCACCAAGGTAGCGCCGACTATCGACGGCGCCAGAGCGTTTGGGAGCACATGACGAAACGCGACTCGCATGGGTGTGTTGCCAGCGAGAAGGGCCCCGTCAACGTATTCGAGTTCGCGCTCTCTGAGCACTTGGCCCCTGGTCAACCGGATGAAATACGGCACGAAAGAAACTGAAACGGCAAAGACCACGTTGGGAATCGATTCGCTGAGTGCCGCGACAAGAACCAGCGCAAGCACAAACCCGGGAAACGCCAGCACCACGTCGGTTAGCCGCATGATGATCTCATCGGTAACTCCACCGAAGTAGCCGGAAATCACTCCTATCGTTGAACCGATCGCCAAGGCAATCGACGCGATGATGAGCCCCATCGTGAGATCGAGCCGGGCGGCGTGCACCGCACGCGCAAACACGTCTCGCCCGAACTGATCAGTGCCAAACCAATGCTGGGCGGACGGCGCTCGGAACGTGTTGGCCGGATCCGTCGACAATGGATCTCCGACTAGTAACGGGCCAATGACTGCCAGCCCGACAAACAAGAACAACAGCGAAATGCCGATGACGAGCAAAGGTTTTCGCCGTGCCAATACACGAAGCCGCCGCACCGATGTCTGTACTTCCTCGGCCGGGAATTCTCGTGGAACGAACACGGGCTGACGTTCCGGCACGGGCGACCCACTCACGCTTCGGTCCTATCGAAACGGATTCGAGGGTCAGCCAGTGCATATGCGATGTCCACAAAAATGTTGAGGATCACATAGAGGACACCCACCATGATCACAAACCCTTGGAGCGATTCGAGATCGCGCGTCGAAATCGCCTCGAAGGCATACCTGCCCACACCCGGCCAGGCGAACAGAAACTCCACAATGATGTTCCCCCCAAGCATGAAACCGAACACGATTCCGATCATCGTGATCACCGGAATCAGCGCATTCCGCAGGCCATCCACGAATAACGTCTGTCTCCGAGAGACGCCGAGAGCCTTGGCCGTTCTCACGAAATCGCTGTCCAAAGCCTCAATCATCGACACCCGGACCATTTTCAGGATGGGCGCGGCGAGGACAAACGCCAACGTGAACACGGGAAGCGCCAGGTATCGCGCGGCCTCCCACGCAACGTCGAACCTGCCAGAGAGTACGCCGTCGATGGTGTAGAGGCCGGTGAAAGTAGGCGGCGGTTCTGTGCCGACCGCGAGCCTACCGATGGGTCCAGGGAACCATCCAAGCCGGAACGCGAAGAAGTAGATCGCCATGAGACCAAGCCAAAACAGAGCCATAGCTGACCCGACAACAGAAAAAGCGCGCGCAACGTTGTCGATCCAAGAACCGTGTTTGGCGGCGGCCAGGACCCCCAGCGGAACACCGACAATCGTCGCCAATAGGACCGAGTAGAGCGCCAGCTCGAGGGACGCGGGCAACCGGGCGAACAGCTCCCCGCGCACCGGCTGGTCTGTCCGGACGGAAACCCCCAGATCACCACGCACAATGCCAGACATGTAGTCAACGAATTGAGCCGGCAGCGGGTCGTTCAGTCCGTATCGATCCGCTATTTGTTCGATACGCTCGGGCGTCGCATACGGCCCCGCTCGCAGCGAAGCGCCATCACCAGGAACGATACGGACGATGAAAAATACGACAACCACAATCCCGAAAACCGTGAGAAGGCTGGCTCCCAGCCGATTCAGAATGTACCGTCGCATTCTTGCATCCAGTCAATCGGTAGGCGGTGTGGCCGTGCACAGGCACGTCCACACCGCTTCTATGCTCGAAATGCTAACTCTTTGACAAGAACTCGAAACGTGGAACTTGCGTAAAGTCCTTCGTGACGCCGGTTACATTCGCTCGTGTCGCCAAACTCCAGTCTGCAGCCCACAGGTAGATCCGGTTTGCGTCCTGAACCATTAGCTGTTGAGCTTCCAATCCGAGGGCACCGCGGCGTGCCGGATCTGTTTCGAACGTTCCTTCGGCGATGACCTCGTCGAGGCGCTCGTTGCAGGCGCCGACGAAGTTCGTGAACGCACCACACTTCGCGAGGAACGTGAGTTGGTAGAACGGGTCGTCACCCCAAGAGAACCACTCGTGGAAGAACATTGCGAGCTCTCTGGCATCCCGCTTGCCCGCGAATTCACCGTCTGGTAGCACATTGATCTTGATAGTGATTCCGATCTCGCGTAGTGCATCCTGGATGAATACCGCAGCCTGTTGATCCTGAGAACGCGAGTTCTGAACAGCGAGTTCGACTTCAAACGGTGCAACGCCCGATGCTGCCATCAACTCCTTGGCCTTCTCGATATCGTTGGTGTACACGCCGGCACCCGCGCCGTCGAACGTCTCCATGTTCGAGGTAATCAGCGTTCCTGCCGGCGAAGCCAGCCCAAACATGACGTTGTCGATCAAAGCCTCGTACGGAATGGCGTACGAGATTGCCTGACGAACTTGTACGTTTGCCAAGTTTGGCTCAGCGTCTGGGTTCAACCCGATGTAGTTGATGCCCGTCGATGGCGCTGAATACACGCGCACATTCGCGTCTGTGCGGAGTTGATCCAAGAGTCGCGGCGGAAGTCCAGCTGCAACATCAATATCACCGTTTTGGAGCAGCAATGCTCTTTGTGCGGCGTCCGGAACGTTGCGAATCACTATGCCACTGTTGGCGACCTCACCAGGCCAGCCGGGGTTAGGATCGAGGATTACCTCGCCCTTCGCCTGATCCCAATTCTTCAACAAGTAGGGACCCGATGCGTTGGCATTCGTCGTGAAGTAGTCAAAAGCCCAGGGATCGTCCGTCGTGCCCTTTTCGGCGGCTAGAGATTCCTGAATGGGACCAAACACCTGGAACGTCATGAATCGATCAAACAACGCAGTCGGCTCATTTGGAGTAATCGTGAAGGTCAGATCGTCCACTACCTGGAACGAATTCGATGAGTCGATCGCAATGAAAGGCAGGAGCAGCGGGATATAGCTTGCCGGGGCCTCGATACTCCGTGTGAGCATGTACACCGCATCGGCTGCCTTGATCGGATCGCCATTAGCGAATTTCGCATCCGGTTTGAGCACGAAGGTCGCCGTTCCGTCGGCGGCGACATCGAATGACTCCAGAAGCGGTCCTGGCACGACCTCAGTCGTCCCGATACGCGCGCCTCCCTCGTCAACATATACCTGGTCCAGCAATGGCTGATACAGAGCTCTCGTTACAGCGTACGCGCCCGTGCTCCGAAAGAGGTGCGGTTCGATGAGATTGATATCCGTCGACAACGAAATCACGATCGGCTCTAACGTTGGCGCCGGTGGCGAGGTGGTAGTTGTGGCGGGTGCGGTGGTACCAGTCTCAGGTGCCTCGGTGGACGACGTCGGTGTCTCGCTGCTGGCTGCTGTTGACGTCGTGGCGCCCTCAGAGCCATCACTTGAACATGCTGCAGCGACCAACACCAACACCATGAACATTCCGGCAAGCAGCTTCAATCGGTGGACTTTCTTCTTTGCCATCATCATCTCCCAGTGTCGAATCGGCGCATTTCTTCACTACTCAGTGAGTGAAGATTTTCACATGATAGACGAACATTTCAAATGTTGGACGAAATTTCTTGCGACGTCCGCATACTCGCTGACGCTGCTCGACCTCGATGACCCCGAACAGCCGATGCCGCTTTGCGCTGTCCACACAAACCAGAGAGACCAGTCGAGCACTCACAATATAGTTGACTACTCATTCGCCGAGTCAAACGCCTGCATGATGGACGATGAGAAGTAGAGTCTCTAGAGTGACTTTCCGTCAGGCTCCACCGATCACACAACCGACCGGGTGGTGGCAATGAGACCCGAAACGAGAGGGTTCCCGCATGGTTCAGCTCATTGACGTAGACACATTCGGCTACGAGCGTGTGGTTCACATAGCCGACTCTGGCACAGGCCTCGAAGGATTCATTTCGATCCACTCAAGCAAGAGAGGCCCAGCCCTCGGGGGTCTTCGATTTCTCCCCTACGTCAACCACGAGGAGGCTCTGGCCGACGTTCTACGCCTTTCCGAAACGATGACTTACAAAGCAGCCGCCGCCGGATTACCGTTCGGAGGCGGGAAGGCGGTGATAATCGGCGATCCTCAGTGGGACAAAACTCCCGAGTTGCTCGCCGAATTCGGCCGGGCAGTTGACATGCTCAACGGTCACTACATCACCGCCGAAGATGTCGGCACTTCGGTCGAAGACATTGCCGTTGTGGCGCAGGCTACTCGATGGGTAGCGGGCCTCCCATCCAATCAAGGAGGGTCGGATGATCCTTCCCCCGCGACGGCGGAAGGTGTGCTATTCGCGATGAGAGCCGTAGCGCGATTCTTTTGGGGCGAAGAGACCCTTCGGGGTTGCAGGGTGTTAGTCCAGGGCGTCGGCAAGGTCGGGGGGGCGCTCACCGAAATGCTCCTGAACGCCGGGGCGCATGTTGTCATCGCCGACGTAGACACCGTGCGGGTTGAGGCGGTCCGGCGGGACACGCCCAGCGTCGAGATAGCGGACGCTGAGTCCTGCCTGGTCATCGACTGTGACATCCTCGCACCGTGTGCCCTCGGCGGGATCCTCTCACAGTCGGTGGTACCCGACCTTCGCTGCAAGGCGATCGTTGGTTCGGCCAACAACCAACTGCGGACGCACGATGTCGGCGCCGCGATAGCCGAACGTGAAATCGCATACATACCCGACTTCATCGCCAACGCCGGCGGAATCATCAACATCGCATCGGAGTTTGGATACACGAATTCGGACGTGTCCCTCGCCCTACAGCGGATCGGCGAGACGGCTGACCGGCTGCTGAGAGACTGCTTTACGGCCAAAATATCCACCCACCAGTCGGCCATCGCACTCGCGCAACGTGCAATCGACGGCGGTTAGCTCGGGCTTGAGGCCGCGTACGCTACCCGGAGCCGACACTGGAAACATCGCCGTCATCCTCCGCGAGAATGGTGTTCCCAAGGGTAGGAGGCTGCTCGTAGTGTCCAAGGCTAAGCATCGTCTCGCCATGCCGGAATCCGGGGATCTCCCATATCTTGCCTAACAACAACCGCTCGAGGTGTTTGTGATTGGTAGCTCGCATATGCAGCAGCAGGTCCCATCGCCCAGTTACGATGTGGACCGACGAGACCTCCCTGATCTCTAATAGCGAATCGATTGTGCCCAACAACGAGACACCCTGCTCTACCTGAAGCCCTATGAGCAGCTGAAGATCGTAGCCCAACGCTTGTTGAGAAATCTCCGCCCGATACCCGACAATTACGCCACTCAACTCAAGCTTCGCGATGCGCTCAGTGACAGCACCGGGTGACATCTCAATTTCTCTGGCGATCGAACGAGCTGAGCGTCGAGCGTCCCCTTGGAGGATCTCGAGGATCTTGAAGTCAACTGTGTCGAGAACGATCGATTCCGACGTGAATGCGCCAGGTTGAGCATGTTGGTCGGTCATGGGGTCATCCTCGGGTGGCTGCGTTGCGTGATGGTAGCAGTGCGCCCAATTGCCCACGCAGGCTGAGACAGGCCGTTGCCCCAACTCGCTGCCACGTTCTATGTCTCAGCAGCGGCGCAACCTCCCGCGGAAGGCAACAGCCCGGTCGTGACACAACAACCAGTAGAACGTTCGTGCAGTGAATTGCTATGTCGCCTATCGATTGTCCCGTATAGTATGGTATCTAGATGTTGAACGTCACGTCATTCGGAGAATCGGAGGTCGATTCCCGCGGATGGTTCGACGATCCTCCAAAACACAGCGACACCATCGCTCACGAACCGAAACGCCCCACATACTTGCACGCTATCAATGTCGCCCTCGACGACTCGCTGGCGTCAGACCGGGCGGTTGTACTGCTCGGTGAGGACATTGGGGAGATGGGCGGTGCTTTTAGGGTTACCGCCGGCCTTCTGGACAAATACGGACCGGACCGGGTAATTGATACGCCGATGTCAGAGTCCGCAATCGTTGGCGCCGCAATCGGCATGGCGGTCGAGGGCCTGAAACCGATCGTCGAGTTACAATTCGCCGACTTCATCTCATGCGCGTACGACCAGTTGGTGACCCAAGCGGCGAAGCTCCACTACCGATTTGGAATAGCTGTACCCATGGTCGTCAGGGCACCTTCGGGAGGAGGTGTCGGCGCTGGTCCATTTCACTCACAAAGCCCGGAGGGGATATTCGCCCACATTCCTGGCTTGAAGGTTGTCTGCCCGGGATCAGTGCAGGACGCGTACGACCTCATGCGGGCGGCCGTCCACGATCCGAACCCAGTTATCTTTTTCGAGCACAAGGCCCTCTATCGGTCGCTGCGCGGTGAGTTGGTTAGACGTCTTCCGCCGGCTAATTGGACAGGGAACTCCAAACGAGTGAGGCTCGGCAGGGATGTCACGATCGTGACGTACGGGGCAATGGTCCGCGCGACCATGCAAGCGGCGGTGTCGCTGTCACAGCAAGGAATCGATGCTGAGGTCTTAGACATTATGAGTATTTCGCCGCTCGACACGGAACCCATCCTGCGATCGGTGGAGAAAACTTCGCGCCTCGTTGTGGTACACGAGGACACGATCAGCGGTGGAATCGGTGCTGAAATCGCTGCCCGCGTAAGCGGCGCAGCCTTCTTTTTCCTAGACGCACCAATCGTCAGGATCGCCGCCCCGGACACTCCGGTCCCACTGGCGCGCACCCTTGAGGAGGCATACATCCCCTCAGTTGCGCGAATCACCGACGGAGTCATCGCATGCGTACGGGTCTGAGTCCAGCCGGTCAGGATCACGGAGATCTGTCCGTACCTATCGAGGTGGCGACCTATCTATATCGCACAATGGTGCTGTCGCGAGCGATCGAGAACAGGATTCGAGTGCTCTATCAGCAGTCGATTCTGCGGGGAAGAGTGATATCGGGCCGTGGCCAGGAGGCGATACCGGTCGGTGCGACATTCGCCATGCAGGATCGCGACATCATTGCCCCTGTCCACAGAGATCTCGGAGCCCACCTCGTGCGGGGAACCACGGCGGCAACAGTCTTTCGCCACTACCTCGGAGCTGTGGACGGTCCGTCGCGCGGCAGAGACGGTGACATTCACTTCGGAGAATGGGATAAAGGTGTGTTCCCAATGGTCTCTCACCTGCCGGATTCTTGGCCGGTTGCTGTCGGGATGGCTTTAGCGTTCAAGCTCAGGGGAGAACCGAGAGTTGCGCTCGCCTTCTGCGGCGACGGAGCAACCTCGAATGGCGTGTGGCACGAGGCCATGAATTTCGCCGCGGTGTTCGAAGTACCGATCGTATTCGTCATTGAAAACAACCAGTACGCCTATTCGACGCCCACAGCCCGCCAATTCAAGGTGGAACGGCTTGCCGACCGAGCGGCCGCCTACGGAATGCCCGGAATTCGGATCGATGGGAACAACGTTCTCGAGGTTTACGCCGAGACTCGTGCGGCCGTAGAAAACGCAAGAGCCGGAGGCGGACCTAGTCTCATAGAAGCGATGACGATGCGAATGGATGGCCACGCAATACACGACAGTGCGTCCTACGTCCCAGCAAAACTTCTCGAGCGTTGGGAACAGCGCGACCCCATTCAGCAGATGCGACACAGGTTGGAGACCTCGGGGGTCGGCGGGTCTCAACTCGATGAGTGGGATAGGTGGGCAACACAACACGTCAAGGACGCGGTGAAGCTCGCCCAAACGTCGCCACCGCCAGACGCGACGACCGTAACGGAGGGGGTGTATGCGGAAGCTCTGCCAGCGTCCGATTGAGCGACGCCTACGCGCCGGGGATCCGCGGTCGCGGCCTTCCGGTGCTAGCGACAACGATGCTGGCTGCAGACCGGCACCCAGAGACAGAGTCGGCACCCAATTTTTTGATTCGAGGGAGGAGTAGCCGAGGAAAATGAGACTCCCGACTGAGAAAACCCTTGACCGGATACATACGTCCCATGCATACTGATACATATGAGAACGACACTCAACATTGATGAGAACATCCTGGCCGAGGCCTCCAGACTCACCGGCGTTACGGAAAAAACCGCGCTCGTCCGAATGGGGCTCGAAGCGTTGATCCGCCGAGAGAGCGCCCTCCGACTCGCGGCCCTCGGCGGATCCCAGCCGACACTGCGTCCGGTTTCGCGCCGCAGACCTTCGTGAACGTCCTCGTCGACACGTCGATTTGGATCGACCACCTGCGCCGTTCCCACGCCGGGCTTCGCTCGCTGCTCGAAGATGATGTCGTCGTCACGCACGCATTCGTCCTCGGGGAACTGGTTCTCGGTGGTCTCAGCGACTCAACAAGAACCGATCTGGAACGATTGCGCCGCGTCGAGGACGTCTCGCATGACGAAGCCATGCACTTCGTCGAAACAAACAACATCGCGGGAAGTGGTGTGGGTTGGGTCGATATCCATCTGCTCGCAACGTCCCTCGTCAACGGATGTCTCCTTTGGACCAAGGATCGTGCACTTGCAAACGCCGCTCAAAACATCCAAGTCGCCTACCAGGCGTAACCGCGTTCATCAGACGCTGGATCTCCCGCTCCTCACCGTGACAACCAATAGTGTCGCACCAACTTGATACGTTCGCATTGAGGA
Organism: Acidobacteriota bacterium; assembly: GCA_022562055.1. Taxonomy (NCBI): domain Bacteria; kingdom Pseudomonadati; phylum Acidobacteriota; species Acidobacteriota bacterium. The sequence continues at coordinate 39,862 of JADFQA010000018.1, forward strand.
CAGAGGGAAGTCAGTGATGACCATCATCACATATGAAGAAACCGTTGGAGTCATGCAGCAGGCTGCCGACAGGCGAGGCATGACACTTGAGCAGTTCTTTGCAAGCGGTCAAGGAGACGTGCACGCGGCGCGCCTCATCCACAATCTCCGGGCCCACTTTGGGAACGCGCTGTTCGACGAAGAGCTCGACGACATCCTCGATTGGTCCGCCGAGTGACTGTGAGTTGCGACCGCGCCTGTCCACCACTGCTGAGAAAATCTTGAGATTCCGAGAACCGTACCGCGATCCCGCTCGTATACCTGGAGACAGCAGTAGGAAGACCCTGCTTGCGCTGCAATGAGGAGTAGGAAAGTGAAACGACAGATTTTGATTCTGACGATGGTGTTCGGCTTGGTGGCCGCCGCCTGCAGTTCAGACTCGACAGATACAACTACCACAGCCGCGCCAACGACCACCGAGGCTGCAGCGGAAGACACCGCTCCTGCAACCGCACCGGCGACTATCACAGCCGTCGATCAAGTGAGTTCCGGCGACTCGGTGATCATCGAATCCGTAGACCTTCCGGCTGCAGGGTTTGTTGCGGTCCACAGCGACAGTGACGGCGGCCCGGGACAGATCATCGGCGTGTCAGACTTGTTGCCGGCCGGTGTTTCGACCGATGTCACTGTTGTTTTCGACACCATGATCGACGCTACCGCGACGGTGTACCCAATGGCGCACATCGACGGCGATGAAAATGGCGTGTACACGTCGGATGACGGTCCGGCGTTTGACGCCACCGGCGATGTTGCGGTCACTGCGATCATACTGGGTATCGCACCCGCGTCTCAGCCTTCCAGTCTCGATGCCAAAGACCAAGAGTCCGACGGTACGAGTGTCGTCATTGCTTCGGTCACCCTGCCTTCACCAGGATTCATTGCGGTCCATGCGGATGCCGACGGTGGACCGGGACCGGTTATCGGACACTCCGATTTGCTGCCCGCAGGGACAAGCACCGATGTTGTGGTCGTGTTTGACTCAATGATGTCTACATCTGGAGATGTCTACCCAATGGTTCACATCGACCTTAATGGTGACGGCAACTACACGTTCGCGCCACCCGACAATGCAATCGACCTGCCAGGCCTCACCGAAGACGGCGATGTCGCCGTCACGAAGATCACGCTGACCGTTGCGCTTGCAATGTCACCGTCTGCGCTTACCGCCGACGCACAGACCAGCGACGGTACGACGATCGTCATCGCTTCGGTGGCTCTTCCAGCGCCCGGATTCGTGGCGGTCCATGCGGATGCCGACGGATCCCCCGGGCCAGTAATCGGGCACTCCGAACTGCTTCCAGCAGGGACAAGCACCGACGTGGTCGTGGTGCTCGACGAACCGCTCACAAGTTCCACAACGTTGTGGCCGATGATCCACATCGATCTCGATAGTGACGGTATTTACACGTTCCAGCCACCGGACAACGCCATCGACCTACCTGGCCTTACGGCAGACGGCAAGGTCGCTGTCATACCGGTAGAGATATCGTTGTAATACCCTGTGCTCGGGGTGCCGCCAAATACGGCGACACCCCGAGACCAAACAGGGAAATCTGACCTAGCAAAGGACACCCATGATGACAACCAAAACCCCGGCGAACAGCAGACTCATCGCCCTCATCGCTGCAGCGCTTCTCGTTTTCGCTGCCTGCTCAAGTTCGACAGATGCAACAACCGCCGCTCCAGCAACAACCGCGGCCCCGGGGGCTGCCTCGGCTCCAGCAACGACTGCCGCTCCAGCAACGACTGCCGCTCCAGCAACGACTGCCGCTCCAGCAACGACTGCCGCTCCAGCAACGACTGCCGCTCCAGCAACGACTGCCGCTCCAGCAACGACTGCCGCTCCAGCAACGACTGCGGCTCCAGCAACAACCACGGTCCCCACCACAGAGCAACCGACATCTGCGGGATCGGCTGCGGTGAGTATCGTGAACTTCAGTTTTAACGATCACACCACGACGGTATCTGTGGGGGACACAGTTACGTTCACCAACAATGAAGCTGGAATTGCGCACACGACTACAGCAATCGAAGGATTGTGGGACTCAGGCAATATGAACAGCGGCGACACATTCGACATTACCTTCACCGAAGCCGGGACATTTAATTTCTTTTGCAGCATCCATCCGTCAATGACGGGCACGATCACGGTCACCGAATAGACAGCAACCACATGAGGCGACCCCTTGGCGAACCCGAAAACTCTCAGTGATCATCGCCTTTTCGAGGCGTTCTCCAAACGCGATGAAGCGGCGATACGGGAGGTGTACCGGCGATACGGTGGTGCGGTTTTCGGCATTGCGATGAGAATCCTCAAAGACCGGGGTCACGCCGAGGAAGCGACACAACGAGCGTTCGTCAACGCCTGGCAGGCAGCGGACCGCATCGACCCGTCGCGGGACGTCGGACCGTGGCTGTACACAATTGTTCGCCGGGTCGCAATTGACGTCTATCGACGAGAAAGGAGGCACGCTGTGTCAAACCTTGACGACCGAGAAATTGCCGGCGTGCCGCCGTCGGTTGACGGGGCGTACGAAGAATGGCAGGTGCGCCAGGCGGTCTACGAACTCCCACAAGAGGAGCGTGATGTCCTACGTCACACCTACTTCCTGGGTTATACCCAGGAGGAGACCGCCGAGAGACTCGACATCCCGCTAGGCACCGTGAAATCGCGATCGCATAGAGCACACAGAAAACTTGCCTACAGCCTGCATGATTTTCAGGAGGCGAGCGCATGAACTGCCACGACGCAAGAACCGCCATGCTGGCCAGCGACTCCTCGTCCGCTGTCCGCACACATATTGAAGGTTGCGCCGACTGTCGACGCTGGGAATCCACGACGGTATCTGTCCATGCGACCCTAAACAGTCAGTCGCTGTGGTCCGAGCCGCCTGCGGGTCTTGAAGACTCCGTCGTGGCAGCGATCAAGGGTGTCGATACTCGCCCGACAATTGAATCAACGTCGGCGGTATCACGTGTGCCAAGCTGGAAGTCGCGACGCAGTACCGTCCTTGTTGGCTCGATCGCCGCCGTAGCGATCCTCCTCGTCGGCTTGTTCGCTGTCCGATCGGCCCCGGAACCCGACTGGTCTGTGGCTCTGGTAGGCACCGAGAGCGCACCGGCGGCGACGGCAACAGTGGTCGGTTTCAACTCCGCTGCGGGAGGCACGCGGGTCGTGTTCGAAGCGCCCGACCTCGGCGCAGCCCCAGAGGGGTTCATCTACCAGCTTTGGTTCTCGAAGGAATCAGGCGATGTATCAGCCGGAACCTTTGCCGATGCTTCCCATGTCGAGCTGTCGATCGGCGTCCTGCGCTCCGAGTTCCCAGCGGTTTGGCTCGGACTCCAACCGGTCGGTATGGATCGCGCTGCCGACGCAGAAGTCCTACTCGTACCAGAAGCCGACTAACTCCACGACCCGGTGCGCTGAGAATGTGCTAGCCGGATTACTCCAGAGAACTGCAAGACACGCTAGCCCAGGGCTCTGTCGAGATCGGTGATCAGATCGTCGATGTGTTCAATGCCGACCGAAAGCCGCACAAGGTCCGCCGGCACCTCGAGATCGGTTCCGCCGACACTCATGTGGGTCATCAAAGCAGGCACCTCGATGAGGCTCTCAACACCCCCGAGGCTCTCTGCAAGGATGAACACCCCGGTTGCTGAGGCCATCGAAGCTGCCGCATCGACACCGCCCTTTGGTATTAGCGAGAGCATCCCGCCGAACCCAAACATCTGACGTTTTGCCAGTCCATGATTGGGGTGGTTCTCCAGACCGGGGTAAAAAACACGGTCGACACGTGAGTCCTGTTCCAAGAAACGAGCGATCGCCATTGCGTTTGACTGGTGCCGATCCATCCGCACCGCAAGAGTCTTGATTCCGCGAAGCACGAGATATGCGTCGAAGGGACCGGGTACCGGGCCGGAAGCGTTCTGCAAGAACCGGAACTCCTCCAACAACTCATCGCTCCCCGTGATCAGCGCCCCACCGACGGTGTCGGAATGCCCACCAAGGTACTTCGTCGTCGAATGGAGCACGATGTCGGCGCCAAAACTGAGCGGCTTCTGGAGATACGGCGACGCAAACGTATTGTCAATGCACACGAGGGCGCCATGCGAATGGGCGATTTCGGTCACGGCCGCGATGTCGATAATCCGAAGCATCGGATTTGTCGGAGTCTCGACCCAAACCAGCTTTGTCTCGGGGCGGATAGCTGCCTCAAGCGAGTCAAGGTCGGTCATGTCCGGCGAGGAAATCTCGATTCCGTGCCGAGAAAACACCTGGGCGAACAGCCGATACGTCCCACCATACGCATCATTTGGCAACACAACATGGTCTCCAGGCTTCAGCATGTATCCAATGATGCCGGTCGCGGCAAGACCCGATGATGTCGCAATACAACCACCGGGACTGCCTGGATCGATACCTTCGAGCGACGCCAACGCAGTTTGTAAGGCTGTCCGCGTGGGGTTGTCGGTCCGCGAGTACTCATAGCCGGTGTGTTGGCCCGGTGCGGTTTGTGCGTATGTTGACGTCGCGAAAATCGGTGTGACAACTGCTCCGGTAATCGGTTCTGGCTCTTGTCCGACGTGGATCGCCCGCGTCTCAAAGCGCTCTTCACTCATCGAGCATGCCCTTCTCGCGCATCCAATCGTCATTGAAAATTCGCGAAACATAGTTGCGGCCAGAGTCGGGGATGATCACTACAACGAGATCGTCCGGTCGTGCCTTGGCAACTCGAAGGGCGCCAACGACTGCCATCCCACCAGACCCGCCGACAAGGATCCCTTCCTGTGCAGCGACGCTCCTCGCCATCGTGAACGCCTCTTTATCACTCACCTTCTCGTATGAGTCGATCACCGTCGCGTCAAAGTTTTCGGGATAGAAATCCTCACCGACACCTTCGATCAGATACGTGTGGACGTCGGCTTCTGTGTCCGCTGTGTAAATAGACCCCACCGGATCGACACCGACCGTGTGGATCTCAGGGTTCATCGACTTGAGATAGCGCGCAACACCGCACATCGTGCCCGCAGTTCCTACGCCAGCGACGTACACCCCGATTTGCCCATCGGTTTGGCGCCAAATCTCGGGACCTGTGCTTGTTACGTGTGCCTGCGGATTTGCTGGGTTCGAGTACTGGTCCGGGTGGTACGAGTTTGGCGTTTCGGCAGTGAGGCGGGCGGCCACCGAGTAGTACGAGGTCGGATCGTCCGGTTCAACATCGCTGGGACAAACAATCACCTCGGCGCCGTATGCTCGAAGCAGGTCTTGTTTCTCGACCGATTGTTTGTCAGCCATGACCGCAATGAGCTTGTAGCCCCGGAGCGCAGCGACCATCGCGAGACCAACACCGGTATTGCCGCTGGTTGGTTCAACGATTGTTCCACCCGGCTTGAGCCACCCGTTTTCTTCGGCACGCTCGATCATGCCGAGGGCAATTCGGTCCTTTATGGAACCACCCGGATTCATGAATTCAATCTTCGCAACCAGGTTTCCCGGTGGGTGCAGACGACTCAACCGAACAAGCGGGGTCTCGCCGATTGCCTCGACGATGTCGTCACGGATGTCCATGAGAGCAAGGGTAGTCGCGCGAGGCTTTGTCGTTGGTGTGCCCGCGTGCGCTCGCGATGCCGAATGTCGAACCAGGGCTCGCGTCAGTCGAACAGGCGCGGCCTGAACAGATCGTCGTGCATCTTTAGCGCAAACCGATCGGACATGCCGGCCACATAGTCAAGAACCTGGGTCGTCGGGTCAGATCCTGGATGCCGGTACGACGATGGTATCTCCTCGTTGTGGAGCAGGTAGTAATCGACAAGGTCCTGCACGATTCCGAGAACCTTTCGTCGGGTCGGCTCGGTCTCGGCACGGAGGTACACCCGCTCGAACATGAAGGACCGCAGCGTGTGCATTGCCTCAAGCGCGGTCGACTCCATCACGAGTTCACCGGTCGCCAGCGATTCGTCGACCACCGCCTCCACCATCGAGGCGATCCACTCTCGGCCGGGGTCGCCGAACCGCTGTGTCGCGTGGCTCGGTATGTCGTCAAGCGTGATCACACCTGCTCGGATCGCGTCTTCGACATCGTGGGCCAGGTATGCAATGCGGTCAGCAAACCGACAGACGAATCCCTCTGCTGTTGCCGGAGCCTCTTCGATCCGCCACGAGTGCGCACGGACACCGTCGAGAACTTCCCAGCTCAGGTTGAGCGGCTCAAGCACCTCAAAGACGCGCACACCCTGCGCGGAATGCAACCACTCGCCAGTCACATATCGCGACAGAGCCTCTTCCCCCGTATGGCCGAACGGAGAATGGCCAACATCGTGTGCGAGGCAAATCGCCTCGGTCAGCGATTCGTTCAGCGAGAGGTTTCTCGCAATCGATCGCCCGACCTGGGTCACTTGGAGAGTGTGGGTCAAACGGGTGACGTAGTGATCGCCCTCTGGATTGATGAATACCTGGGTTTTGTGTTTCAGTCGGCGAAACGCTTTGGAATGCAGAATATGATCTCGGTCGCGCTCGAAAGCTGTTCGATACGGGTCGAGGGCCTCGTCCAACGCACGGCCCCGCGACTGACCTGAAAGGGTCGCCCCTGGCGCCAAGTATTCGGCCTCGAACCGTTCCTCGTCCTCCCGTGTTCGCCGACGAAACTCCGCCACCTAGGCCTCCCGGGTCTCGACATTCGGTGGCGCAACGTCACCGATGATCGTTCCAAACGCCCGCGATACGGGGCCAGTGCCTGCGTGCCCGGCGATGATTCGGCGTCGAATGCCCGCCGAAATAGCGTCGATAATGAGAACCACGACGATGGTCAGAATCAGCGCAGCGCCCGCCTTCGGCCAGTCGTCACGAAATCTCAAGCGACCAACAATCTCTGCGCCGATCCCACCGGCGCCGATCATGCCGAGCACGGCAGATGCACGAATGTTGATCTCAAATCGGTACAACCAATACGCGAGAATGTTTGGCATCGCCTGTGGCACGACACCAAACCGCATGGCCTGAAAACGCGTCCCGCCGGTCGCCTTGACCGCCTCGATCGGTCCGGGATCGACACCCTCAACCACCTCAGACGTGAGCTTGCCGAGCGTCCCGATCGAATGGATGCCGATGGCGAGTACGCCCGTGAACGGACCCAAGCCGAAGGCGGGGATCAGCACAATTGCCAACACAAGCTCTGGGAACGCCCTAATCCCCGAGAGCAGGCCCCGGACGGGGCCGGTCAACCAACCCGGAGCCATATTCGTCGCGGCCATAAAACCGAGCGGAAATGAGAACACAGCCCCGATGATCGTCGCAATCCAGGCGACGTAAATTGATTCGAGAAGCTTGTTGAAGCTCCTAGAAATATCGGACCAGTCAGGCGGCAACAGACCGCCAAGCAGCCCCCATATCTGTCCCGGTGCCCGCCCGATCGCGCCCCACGATAGTTCGAGACCGAGCACTCCCCAGATGTAGGGAAGCCCGATGACAAGTATCAGTATCCATCGCAGCCGCTTCGGCCAATCCGGTTCGTCAGGGCGTTCTGTCCCTCCGACTACGTCGGGAGCAAGATCCGGGACGGTCATATGATCCTCCTCCTCACCGCAATAGACACGATCTCAATGAGAATCACGGTTACAAAGATCACCAGAACGATCGCCATCACCTGATCCCATTGGAAGAAGTTACGACGTTCATCAAGCAGACGCCCGATACCGCCGGCGCCGATGAAGCCGAGGATCACCGATGCTCGCACGTTAAGTTCCAGAACGTACAGCCCGTACGCAACGTAGTGAGGCACGACTTGGGGAAACGCCGCCGACTTCACCATCTGCCAATGGCTTGCGCCGGTCGATCTTGCAGCCTCAAGCGGACCCGGATCGATCGCGTCCACCGTCTCGGACAACAACTTCGCCATGATCGCAATCGAAAACATGATCATCGCGAGGGCACCCGGGAACGGTGATCCGAATCCAACAGCCGCAGCAAACAGGATCCCCCAAAAAAGATCCGGAATCGTTCTGATGACGTTCATGATCGACTTGGCAATCCAATACACCGTCTGGTTGGGTGTCGTGAGTCGCGAGGCTGAGAACGCCAACGGGACGGCGACCAACACACCCGTCGTCGCCCCGACGACAGCGATACGCAACGTCTCGACATACGGCGCCCAGAGCACAAACGTCTCGGGCTGGCCGATGGACTTGGACCAAGTGAAGTCGGGTGGCCAGAGCTTCTCGGCTAGCGCCGTCACCTCCGAACTGCGAATGATCAACTCAAAAACGGAAAAGTCGATCTTGTTGAAAGCAAGCATTGTGAACACCGCGGCGCCGGTGACAGCAATCACGACGGCGTTTCCGAGCACGAAACTCGTCGCCACCGCCAACCCGACACCGAGCGTAATCAGCCCCACCCAGACGTGGAATACCTGCTCGATGATCTGGAACTCACCCCGTTTGATCGCCCGGTCGGTGATCGGCTCGAGATATCCAACGTCCGTACCTGCCTGGAGCGCAAGGAACGCAGCCGCGGCAAAGGCGAGACCGATGAACACAATCGCTGAAGGGTTGGTGCCCTTGCGGTTGTGGAAAACAACCCATCCAACGACGATGCCGAACAGCAACCATCCCAACGACGCGCGCATCGACAGCCGCCAGGTGATCACCGTCGTGCGGGCCGCGATCGGGGCGATGTACAGCTTGAGACCAACCGCTCCAGCGGTGATCAACGAGAGCAAATCAACGAGACCGCTGCGCACGTTCGGCCTGGCGGTTGCGCCGAGGAGCGCGAGCAAGCCGTACGCAATGAGACCGTAGACAGCGCCGCGGGCTGCGGAATTGATGTCAAGCGCACCGAAAGGAATCGAGAGCACGACGGCGACGACAACGAGTCCGACGTACTTAACCGAGCGAGGGGGCTCAGTAGGTCGTTCCGTGACGATCGGATCGTCGGCGATCGTCACGGTTATGCGTCCTGCAACATATCGTCGGGGGTAATTGCACGGCCGTAGATCTGGCGAAAGATCGCGTCGTCTACGTCGTGGATGTTGCCGTCGTACACGAGCTTGCCGTCGCGGAGACCTATCAAACGCTGCCCATACTGGCGGGCAAGATCGAGGAAGTGCAGGTTTATCAGGGTCGTGATGTTGAGGTCCTGATTGATCTTCTTGAGATCGCGCATAACGATATGCGACGTCACCGGGTCAAGCGATGCCACTGGCTCGTCGGCGAGGATGACCTTCGGCTCCTGCGCAAGGGCACGGGCAATGCCAACCCTCTGCTGCTGACCACCCGAAAGGTTGGTGGCCCGCACATAGGCCTTTTCCACGATGCCGACACGCTCAAGAGCTTGCAGCGCAAGCTCCTTCTCTTCAGAAGGCCACATGCCAAGCATCGATCGCCACTTGGACACGTAGGCAAGCCGGCCCATCAGGACATTGTTCATCACCGTAGACCGCTTCACCAGGTTGAACGTTTGGAAGATCATCCCGATCTCGGACCGCAATATCCGTAACTCCGCCGCACTTGCTCCAACGACTTCCTGACCGTTGACGCTGACCGATCCTTCAACAACCGGAACGAATCCGTTGATGGCGCGTAGCAGGGTCGATTTCCCAGCACCAGAAAGCCCGACGATAACAACGAACTCGCCGTCTGCAATGGTCAGCGAGATGTTTTCCAGCGCCTTGAAGCCGTTCGGATAGACCACTGATGCATTCTTGAACTCGATCATGTCCCTACAAACCCTTCATCCACGGTGCCCCGATTCTAGGGACACGATCTCCGTCGCGCCTCGTAGTGTGAGCAGCCCTACAGATCTGCTTTGCATCGATTGCAGAGTTCGCCCTGGGACGCCGTCAGACACTGAAATGGGTCGCCACGGTACGTGGCGACCCATTTCGTCTCATGTTCGCCTCAGCGAATCTACGACTCGGAAATGCCCAGCTTCCGGACGGCCTCGCGGACCACGTCGAAGTCGGACTCGATTGCCTCGCGGATGTCGGTCCACCCGTAGATCTCGTCGAGAACGGCTTCGCCCTCTTCGGTCGCTAGGTAGGCGGAAATCGCCTTAAACATATCTTCAAGCAGAAGCGGCGGTAGATCGCCGTTCGCAGCCACAACATCGTTCGGTATGTCAGCGGTGATGTTGAAGACAATCACCTTCGAGCCGATATCGGGGTTCTCATTGCGGAGCGAACGACGAGCATCGTCGAATGAAAGGCCGATGTCGAAGCTGCCGTCATAGACAGCAGCAACGGCCGAATCATGCGAACCGAGGTATTCGTAGGTGATATCATTCTCAATATCGATGCCGAGGTTCAACAACTGGAGCTGCGGGTACACAGTGCCTGACGTGGACGTGGCGCTCGTGAACGCAATCTTTTTCCCAATGACCTTGTCAAGGCTCGCGTTGCAGACAAGTCCCTGGTCGACAACGGTGCCGTCTTCAAGAGTCTCTGGGCCGAGAACGCCGTCGGTGTACTGCCAGCCCACTTGGAGCGCCTTCACCTCCGTGACATCCAAAATAGTGGCTACACCGTTGACATTCTCAAAACCACCAATGACGGGCTCCGAATCGCAGATGCTCGCATCTGCCGTGAACCACTGGCCGTGGTAGAGGTCAGACCCGAACCGTACCGATTGTGCAAGCACAATGATCGATGGGTACTGGTCCTTGGCCTGCACGTAGCCCAATGGTCCGAATGCACCAAAGTCGGCTCCACCGGTTCCCATGGCAACAACGAGACCGTTGTAGTCAGCAGTCACAATACCCTCAACCTCGATACCGAGAGTCTCGGACAAATACTCCATGAACGGTGTGATGGCGTCGTTGAGCGTTTCTGCCCGCTCAGATGGGATGAAGCCGAAGATGACCTTGTCAGGCCAGTCAGCCATCGGGTCCTCCATTGCGGCTTCGGTTGTGGTCGGGTTGGCATCGCCACCACAGGCGGCAACCGCTAACGCAAACACGGCAAGCAACGTAAATAGCTTTGCTTTCATTATTTTGACGATCCTCCGTCTAGTTTTGGAGCCATAGAGGGAACTCCAGAAGCCCACTCCGGTCCGCAAGGCTAGGCGATTCGGCGTGTTTTCACACATTAAAAGGGCACTTTCGTCGCCAGAATCGAGGAATGTTTTCGCGATTGATGGGCGTGGATCACGGCGAATCCCGGGCTTCAGGAGACCTCAGCCCTGATTGAGTTGTTCGATAACCGCGACGAAGGCCGGCCAGTCGTCGATGTCTCGCGTACCGGCGACCGGCTTGTTCCATGGGCGAACGAACCTGCACATCACACGATCGGGACGCATACGATGAATCGTCTCAACCTGACCGGGTGAGTCATCTAGGTACACATCACAGTCCACGCGCCATTTCTCGATTGTGATGTGTATTTCTCGTGTTGGGATCTTGTTGTCCGATAACCACGCAAGTGTGTCGTGGACTGCCCAGTCTGGCTTTGTAGTGATGATTACGATGTCGTGGTCGACGGCGAGTCCGGCCAGCGACTCGAGCGCACCGGGCAAGGTATCGAGATGGCGAAAGATGGACGGACGATCGCCTTGTTCGGCCCAATGCCAGAACTCGCCCATGTGCTCGAAATGGGAGATGTCAATAGGCCCGTCCCAAGTCCGCACCATGTCCTTGCTGAGATCAGTTCCGAATTGCTCGTTGTACAGACGGATCCAGCCGCCATTGAAGTCAGCAACGACGCCGTCAAGATCGATACCTAGTCGCATCGGGCGACTCTAGTGGTACGAAATCGAAACACACGGCCACCGGCGCCAAGGATCGCGGTTACCGCTCGTTCTCCAGCGGCCAGCCGTTTATCTCGCAGGCGCCGACGCCTTTTGTCTGCTGAGCCATGACAGGAGCCGGCCTTCCGGCAACCGAACACAGTCGGTGACCGTGGCCAAGCTGATGGCCTACCTCGTGGTTGAGTAGGTAGGCACGATACGTTGCCATGTCTGCCCCGAACGCCTCGGCGCCGCTCTCCCACCGCATGAAGTTGATCACGACACGGTTGCCGCTGCGGCACGAGTAGATGCCGCCGGTCCGCAGCGGGGAACACAGTCTGTCGGTCAGGCCCGGAGAAGCGAGCACCAGTCGGAAGTCGTAGTCCGACCCTGAGGTCTGCTGAAGAGACACCTCGCCGCCGCCGACCCAACTGCGGGTGTCGCCAAGCACCAATCCGACGTATGTCGAGAAACAGTCCGCTTCGACGGGCAGCCCGTCTTCGATCTCAATTCGGTATTTGTAGGTCCGGCCTTCGGTCCCTAACTCTGGTCCGTCCTGATCGCTAACCGACGTCGTACGCTGTGGTGTCGACTCGCCATCGGTAAGACACCCGGCGGCGAGTAATGCGATGCCCTCGTCCTGCTCGATACCAAGTTCCCCGAGCAAGAACACGGTGAGCGATGTCTGCGCTACCGGTGCCACAGCGCAATACAGCGGCGGAAAACCTGCGCAGTCCGATCCGAGACTCTCCGCACGCAGCAAGACGAGGTTGGCGTCTGTAAAGAACCAAGCCAGGTCCTGCTCGGTCGGTGTCAACGTGCGAGCAAAGTCAGTGGACGTTGGGACGCCGGCTGCAAGGGCACCGTTGCGTTGAGTGAACGGGTTAGAAATGTCGGCAATCAGAGGAACCCCGGGCAGCTCTCCCAAGGCGGTCGTATCGTCAGCCAGCACCGACCCGGCACCGGCGATGGTGAGCACGACGACCAGCGCGGTCGCGGCTCTGCCCAATCGGCGCAGCATGTATGTTGTTCTTTCGGAAAGCCTTACCTTACTCCGCCGCGAACAGTATTAGTGAGGTCGCGAAAATCCGGGTATTTCCAAGACACACGGGTATTTTCGTGGTGCAAAGAATTGCGGGGATGGGCGGCACGGTTTGGCACTGCACTACCATCGGGACATATGGAACACCAAGCGCTGTACCGCAAACACAGACCACAGAGATTCGATGAAGTGATCGGCCAGGACCACGTCACCCAGACGCTGGCGCGTGAGATCGTCGATAACAAGGTCGCCCACGCGTACCTGTTTGCAGGACCACGGGGCACGGGCAAAACCACCACGGCTCGCCTGCTCGCAAAGGCCCTGAACTGCACTGACCGGCAAGCAAATGGGGAGCCCTGCAACGATTGCGATTCGTGTGACGGTGTCACCCGGGCGACGTCGATTGATGTGATCGAACTCGACGCCGCGTCTCACAACAAGGTCGAAGACATTCGCGAGATCCGCGTCAACGTCGGGACTGTGGCTGCAGCGGGGGGGGCGCACCGGATCTACATTCTTGATGAAGCGCACATGTTGTCGCGGGCCGCTGGCAACGCCCTCCTCAAGACACTTGAAGAACCACCGGCCCATGTCGTATTCATCCTTGCGACGACCGCGCCGTACAAGGTTCTGGATACGATTCGCAGCAGATGTCAACGCTTCGACTTCCATCCCGTCGGGGTCGACACCCTGGTTGACTACCTCGCCGATATTTCGCGCCGAGAGTCCTTTACTGCTGACAACCAGGCGCTGTCGCTAGTCGCAAGCCATGCGCGCGGATCGGTGCGCGACGCCCTAAGTCTCCTTGAACAGATTGCCGCGCTCGGCGCCGGCACGGTTGATACGGCCGGAGTGACGAAAGCGTTAGGTCTGCCGGACTCTGATGTGTACGCGACTCTTGCTAGAGCGATCGTGGAACAGGATGCCCCAGCGGCGCTCGGCCTGGTTGCGCATCTCGCATCCCAAGGCACCGACCTCCGTAGGTTCATCGCGGAGGCTGTCTCGTTTTTCCGCGGGGTGTTTCTTGCCCAATACGCACCGCATCTCGAGGAGGTGGCTGACGAGTCGAGCGATACCCTTGCCGAGTGGCGGAAGGTAGCTGAGACGATGCCGGTCGCTGACGTCCTCCGGTCGGTCGACCAACTTGCTGAGACGCTACTCAACCTACGTCAAGGGCGCGAAGAACGGCTAGTTGTCGAGTTGGCGGTGCTGCGTCTAACGCGTCCGGAGATTGCACCAGATATGGAAGCACTCGACATCCGTATGTCACGCCTTGAAGGCCGGGTTCGCGAACTCATCGAAAAGGCGGCGACCGCGGCACCGAAACTTGCCGAAGAACCTCCCCAACGTAGCTCGCCACCAACAATCTCCGCGGTGGGTTCGGTCACAACAACCACCCAGCCCCAATCGCCGGCAAGCGTCCCGACAGCGACGAGTGTCCCAACCCTAGAAACCGACGATGCCGACGCACCAAAAGCAAATGTCGTCCCTGTGGCTGACGAAACACGGGCTCCAGAATCGCCACCGGTCGCAGAACTTACCCTGAGCCAATACGAGGCGATGTGGCCATCCCTCGTGGCGAGGATTAGGGATATCGTCGGGCCGCGACGACACGCCCTCCTCAAGGAGGCTGTCCCGGCGAAGGTCAACGGCGGTGAACTAGTACTCGCTGTACCCGAGCACCTCGCGTTTCATCTTGAGCAACTTTCACACGACGATGAGTTGATACAAGCGCTTGGCCGGCTTGCGTCGGGGGATGCCGGGGGAACAGTCACGATACGATTCGAAGGTGGAACGCCAGGTACGACGGGTGCGGACGTTGCCGAGTCCCAACCTAGCGGATCGGGACGCCCCCACCTCCAGGCGGTTAAGGAGCCAGACCCCGTTCCGGAACGAGCACCCGACCGTGACGACTTGTTCGACGCAGGAGAGGCCGGCACCGACCCGACTGCGCTAGTTCAGGACATCCTCGGTGGCGAAATCGTGGATGAGTAGCGTTCTAGGACAACACCGAACCGACGACCGCGAAGATCACCACGACGGTCGATATCCACACCAAAAGCGCCGTTGCGAATCGAAGCCACCACACAGCCCACGTTGACGCTCTTGCTGCTAAGCGCCCCCCCAGCCACCACCACAGCGGCAACGAAGTGACAAGACCGACCACGACGACGGTAAGCCTGCTCGCCTCGATGAAATCAATCGCAAAGACCCACGCGGTTGGCACGACCAGCAGAAAAACGAGTGCCCCCAGGTGGTTTATCGAGGTGTCGCCTACCGGTCCTGAACTATTAAAACCACGACCAAGGGCCAACGAAACGACAAGAAGCGGAACGATGAGGGCCTGGGCGCCTCCCCAAAATGCATCGACACCGACTCTTTGATCTCTGAAGCTGTTGGAATGCCGCACAGGGCAAGAGTACCCTGCCGCGACGAACAGCGAGAGCTAAGAGAGGGATCGGACTATGTCGGCGTTTATTGAGTCAGGGGCTATCAAGGTCATCGAAATTATTGGCGTTTCAGGAGTCAGTTTTGACGACGCGGTGATTCAGGCCGTCGACAAAGCTTCAGAGTCAATTAGCGGTATCACCGGTATCGAGGTCCAGAAATTTAACGCCAAGGTCTCAGACGGCAAGATCGTCCAGTACCGCGCAAGCCTAAAACTCGCTTTCACTGTTCACTAACCGGCACTGAATCCGGCCACGACAACCCGGCCACTTGGCTGCGGGGCGGTCCAAGGATGCCCCGCCGGATCAGCCCTTGGCGGAAACGCTGTAGGAACCATCCTCTTCGTCGAATGACAGCTCCACTATGCCCTTGGCGGTTGCAGCCTTTACGAATTGGAGGAAACCGGTGTAGCCGAAGCGTTTCTCTGTGAACGATGGGTCATTTTTGCGCATCCTATCTTTGAGACCCGAGAGTGAAACAGCGCCGCTCTTTTGGTCAGAGGCGATTGATCGAAGCATCTCGAACGCCTTCGCCTCTCCCTTACCTTCGGCGGGAAACGACACGACTGGATCGCCCTGACGGTCAGAGGTGTTGAGCTGAACCACGCCTCTTTCGTCAAGATTGCGCATCAGCTCACCGAACGATCTAAACCCGTAATCGTTTTCGGCGAACGTCGAGTCCTTCCTGAGCAACGCCCTCTTGAGCTGAGACGACCGCACGTCGTGGTCGCCCGACCGTAAAAGTCCCGAAAGTGTTCGCGAGAGCAGCCCGTCGAGACCTGCGAGATCCTTGACCTGTGGCTTCGGCTCGTCACGGCCGCGTCTGATGACTCGAGCTTGGGGTATGTCGACACCCGGGAGGTTCTCGTAGAAGAGAAACTCGTCACACGCAGGTGGAAGAAGCGCTGACGTCGAAGCCTTCAAGCCGACACCAATCACTTGCTTGTTGAGCTCGCGAAGCTTGTGGACCAGCGGAGAGAAATCGGAATCGCCGGTGCAGATGACAAACGTCGTGACGTACTCGCGTTCGAACGCGAGTTCAACTGCATCGACAGCCATCTTGATATCTGCCGCGTTTTTTCGGACCGCACCGCGACGTTGCGGGATCTCAATGAGTTCGACGTGGTTGTCCGTGAGCATCTGCCGGTCGGCTTGAAAATGCGACCAGTCGGCGTAGGCCCGCCGAACAACAACCCTGCCACGTTCTGCGAGCGCGTCGGCGATCGGACCGAAGTCAAAGACAATGCCAAGATCCTCCCGAGCCCCAATCGCAAGGTTTTCGTAGTCAATAAACAGGCCAATGCGAACGTCATCCATACCCCAAGCGTATCAGGATGCAGCACCGGCCTCCTCTACCAACGCACGACCACGACCGACCGTACCGATTCACGATCGAGCTCGGGACGCCAACGGCCGGTTCTGGCGTCCCCGGTCCGCTGTTTTAGTGCTCGCGGGGACGCCAGAACGAAGAGTTGGCTAAACGGCCGAGTGTGAGTGTCTCGCCGTTGCCTTGTCCGCCTCCCGCCACAACCATCGGAAGTATCGAATCGCTCGCCTGTAGCGGCCCTGTTCCCAGTAGTACACACCCTGGTCGAGCCGTGGCACCAGAGACGACTCGTCTTCCCACAAGTATGGAGACAGCAACGAGTACCGACGAGATGAGCATGAAAGACACAGCAAGGCGTAGCTTTCGCCACGCTTTTGAATAAAGCACCACCGGGACCCCATTTCTTTTATCCCACACGCACACTCCGCTGTGCGTGGTCTGTACCTGTGGCTCACAGCTATCGGAGCGTCCTCAGAGGCCGGTGCCTAGATCTGTCCAAACACCGATCAGGAACCACAGAGATCCGCTGACGAGAGAACAACACTCACCGAAATGCTCAACTACCAACGCACGGTACTGCTGCGCAAGTTGTCCGGTATCACTAAGCAGTAGGCCCTCACACGACTCGAGCCATCTGACCTGACCCTCGCCGGTTTGATGCGGCACCTCGATTTAGTCGATATCTACTGGTTCAGCGTTGTGTTGCAGGGCAAGCCGATGCCTCCAAAGTGGGCAGACGCCGACTGGGATGCCGACCCTGACTGGGAGATGGCGTCTGCAGTCGACTTCACTCTTGACGAGATCACCACCGACCTGATACGCGAGTCGATCGACGGATCCGCCGGTGACTGAGGCAGGAAAATTCATCAATCCGAGGCGTCGAGCTACGCCTTGGTCAGTCCCAAGGATATGACGATTTTCGGCCCGCCCTGCGGAGTCGTCTCGATCTGCAACCTTCCACCTGAGGCTTCTGCGGTCCGACGGACGATGTCGAGTCCTAGACCTGTCGACCCCGCCTCACTCCGTCCGCGCGCCGCCAAAGCTGGGTCGAAACCTGAGCCCTCGTCAGTCACCGTCAAGACCGCTATGCCTCCGTCGCCTGACACCACAACCGCGAAAGCCGTCCCCTCAGGCGTGTGTGCCATCACGTTGCCGAGCAGCGCATCGATCATCGCTGTCACGTCGGACTCCCCGGCATCGACCACCCACACGCCTTCATCAATCCGAAGGCGGCCAACGCGATCTTGCTCTTCCGCCAACGCACTCCAAAACTCGAACCGCGCGCTGGCGACCTCCGCAAGATCGCACGTCGGGTCGGCATCTGCGAGCGCGGGGCGACGAGCCGAACGGATGACAAAGTCGATCGTACGTGCGAGTTCGTCAAGATCGTTCATCAACCGCTTCCGAACTGCTCCATCAGCGACCGCCTCGACATCCAGCCGTACGGCGGTGAGCGGGGTCCGCAGTCGGTGAGACAGGTCAGCCGCCGCCTCGCGTTCGAGCCGCAGCAGTGTCGTAATTCGCCCAGCTAGGCGGTTTAGCTGCGCACCGACCTCGCGGACCTCCGGGGGACCCGAAGGAACAACTCTGGCATCGAGCTGTCCGTCGCCGAGTTTTGCCGCGACCGCCGACAGATCGCGTACCGGCTCGACAAGGGACCGACCCAAACGATCCGTGACCGCGAGCGCGATCAATACCAGCACAAGAGAAAGCATCCCTAGAATCACCCACGACCGAACCACACCTGCTGTCAGTTGGCTTGCCGTGACAAGTACACGGACGACAACGGCGTCCTCCTGTGTCGACACAACGACGGGTGCGTAAATCGCTTGACCCTCGGGGACGGGTGCCCGGAACGCCGCTCCACCCTGAGCGGTCGCCACATTCGAGTCGTTCGAGATCTCGTACCCGAACACCTCGTCGTTGACGATGACCGAAATGGCGAATTCTCTGCCATCGAGTTGCAGGTCGCCGACCGCGACAAGTAGATCGCCATCGCCTGCACCGATCGCGATAGCCCGAGTTACTCGCTCGATCTCACGTTCGGCAGCGGTGAGGGCACGATCGCTCGCCAAGTCGCGCACCAGAGTGGCCAACGGGACCAAGAAAGCAATGACAACCATTGCTGTAACAGCCCCAATGACGAGCATAAGCCGCTGTCTCACGCGGGCGGTTCAACCAGTTTCACCCCGACGCCGCGGCGTGTGTGGATGTAGCGTGGCTCGGCGGCCGTCTCGCCGAGCTTCTTCCTCAACCACGAAAGGTGCACATCGACCGTCTTGTCGGCCCCTCCGTATGGTTGACGCCACACCGCCGCGAGAAGCTCCCGTTTTGAGATCATCTTGCCGGGTCGTTCAGCGAGATAGGCGAGCAGATCAAACTCTTTGCCGGACAATTCCAACGGCCGACCTGCAAGAGTGGCCTCGTGGGCATCAGTATCGACCACGAGTTCCCCGACAGTGACCAGTCCGTCGCCTTCGCTCCGGCCCGATCGACGAAGCAACGCACGGATCCGAGCCTCGAGATGATCAGATGAAAATGGCTTCACGACGTAGTCATCTGCACCGGCGTCAAAGATTCGTACAATTTCCTCCTCGTCGTCACGAGCAGTGGCGACTATCACCGGCACCTGGCTGACGGCACGAATCATCTGGAGAGCGTCTGCGCCGTCAATATCGGGCAGTCCAAGGTCGAGAACGACCACGTCGATATCCCCACTCACCGCGCGCTGAACGCCGTCCATTGCGGTGGCAGTCGCCTCGACATCGTGTCCCCGCTCGGCTAGCCGAGTCGCGAGCGCTTCTCGAATTCGCTGATCGTCTTCTACGATGAGAATGCTGGCCATGGCTACAAAGATACACGCTGCGTGCGCCTGACCCGAGTCTATTTCGCATCCTTCACCGAGACTTATCCGCCGCTTATCCCACAGGCGAAGCTAGTAGGGCATCCTTACAGGCATGGAGCAGAAAGGCATCCCTGCAGGCATGAAGCACAAACTCACACTCATGAAGCACAAACTCACACTCATGAGGCGCAGCCTTACGGCCATGGAACAGAAGTCCATGATCGTGATGGCGTGGCTTACAGCCACCGTAGTATCCGTTCTCATCGCTTCGGCGGCAGTCGCCGGCATCAGAGAACGGGTTGCAGATACCCCGGTCGCCGCTGGCATACCAACCACAGTGACCGCGACAACCTCACCACCCGAAACCGATACAACGACACCTTTGCCGACAACGACAACTCCCGAAACGTCCACAACAACGACCTCGACCACGACAGTGGTCACCACGACTTCGATCCCCGAGACGGGAACCTCAGCGCCGTCCTCGCCGACAACGACGAGCACCACGACGCCAACGACGAGCACCACGACGCCGCCAACCTCCGAACCCCCACCGTTCGAGTTGACGGGCGGGTTTGTGTTGATCCGCGTCGGCCAGAATACGGTTGAGTTTGTTAGCGCCAGCCCGAAAACTGGCTTTCTAACGAAAGTCGAAAAGACGGGACCTGAAGAGGTGAAGGTGACGTTCACGAGTAACACTCATAAGTCAAAGTTCCGAGCCGAGTTTGAAGACGGCGAACTCGATGTGAGGATCAGGGAAGAATCCAATGACGATGACGACGACTGAACCTCGGTCTATTGAGTAGCCTGCCGATGCTGGCGCGAGTCTCAGCGACCGGTCCAACAATCGAGTGTGTGCAACCTGGTCACACGGCTGCTCGGCGTAGATGCGAGCTTGATGGTCGGCGCGTCGTGGCAAAGCCGACGGCACCGGCGAAGAGTGGAATCACAAACACGACAGCACCGATCGTCGACCACGGGACCACAATCGGCAATGCCGGGGTGGTCAATGCGTTGTAGATCGACACAGGCAGGAACCCGATCAGAACTGCCGGTATCGCTGCGATCGCCGTTACTAATAGCGCGCTACTACCAACGATTTTGCGGCGTGTCCACGGGCCGGCACCCACCGCGTCCATCACCGCCTGATCGCGCCGCGACTCGGCGCCAACCAAACCAAGCGCGACTCCAACGATCGCCAACGCCAGCAGGCCACTAACAACTACCACGGCAACCCGCAGGAGCGAGGTATCGAACCTGGTGTCCTCCAGAGCGAGAACCGAAGTCCCGGAGTAACGAGCAGCTATTGCACGGGCCGCCTCCAATTGCTCTCTTGAGATGGGTGGGTCCGCGGCAATCAACTGCTCCTGGTACGCGGCCGGAATCAGACCAAGTTCTGTAGCACGCTCGGCAGATACAACCATAGTGGGCAGTTCAACTCCCAACACGGGACCGGCGGCAACGACAGCCGGGATCGCCCGGTGACCCAACCAACACTGGCCCGGCTCTTCAAGACACGACTGTTCTGGGTTTCGCTGAAACAAGTAGGTCACATCACCGTCGACGAAATCCAGGTCGAACGCAATTGCGAACCCCATCTCAAGATCAGGTATCGACTCCTCGACGCCAAGAGCACGAAGCAAATCGGCGTCCCCGATGTACACCGCGCCTGACTGTACCGTTTCGCTCCCGGCGGCGCTTCGCTGGCCGGGCACAATGAAGTTGACGCGGGGCTCAAAGTGCGCGGGGAAGTCGTCACTGGACAAAGGATTCCGATCCGAGTCGTACGTCGCGGGGACGATCGTGGCCACGGACGCATCCGGGAACACCTTGTCGAGAAGTTCATTGATAAGGGGGTGCTCCCGGCCCCCAGCTCCTTCGTCGTTCCCAAAGAGACCGACGATCATATGGCTCTCCGCCATTGCAGGGGTCGCATTGTTGACGGCATCGTCAGTCAACATCACGGCAGCGGCTACCACCGGCATCGCCAGCGCGATGGCTGCGGCAGCAACCGCGCCGCTGGTGCGGCGCCCGTATCGGGCGGTCTCCCTAGCTGCGATCCGAAAAGAGAGCGGAAATCCCACTGCTACCCGACCGACCCAGGCCACCAACATCGGGATCGACGCCAGCACTCCAAAGACGATGCCAATCAATCCAATTGTCGGAAGTGCCGCACCGCCGCGGAGAGTGCCGACACCCGTGAGGACCACGCCGATCGCGATAGCGCCGACGCCTAACCCGGCGAGTCGTGCCGCCGAACGGGGCCGAGGCGCGCGACCCGCGAGTGCGTCAACGGTAGTGATCCGGGCTGCAGTACGTGCCGGACGCAGCGCTGAGAGCGTCGCCGCCACTACTCCCAACAGTGCACCCCCGACAATGCCGAGTATCGGAAACTCCAACGGACCTGAAACTCTTCCGACAATTCGATCCAGGTACGGTTGGGCGGCCAGCACACCCAATAGGCCTCCAAACACACCGAGTCCGGCGCCCACCGACCCAAGAACGACCCCTGAAGCAAGGGTCAAAG